>UQXF01000090.1 GCA_900544905.1 uncultured Clostridium sp. | reverse complement strand
GATGACGTCGAGTCTCGTGGGCTCGGAGATGTGTATAAGAGACAGGGGCAGTGTCTATGCCTTTGGAACCGGACAGGCATGGATTGCCATAGGTCTGCTTATCGGTACGGTATGTAACTGGCTGTTTGTATCATCCAGACTCAGAAGATATACCATCCGTGCCAACAACTCATTGACGCTGCCGGCTTATCTGGAAAACCGTTTTCATGATAAGAAGCGGATTTTACTGGTTGCATCCTCCCTTGTTATCGTTATATTTTTCCTTGTATATACGGCTTCTGCACTGACAGCAGGAGGAAAGCTGTTTTCTTCTGTGTTTGGTGTGGATTACAGGATTGCCCTTACCATTGGCGCCGCTGTTATTTTAATCTATACCTTTCTGGGCGGCTTTATGGCGGTATGTGTAACGGATTTTATTCAGGGAACATTGATGCTGGTTGGCATTTTACTGGTGCCGATTATAGCCTATATTTTTGTGGGACCGGAAAATCTGATTGGAGTGTTAAATGCAACCGGGGTAGCCGGTGGCGCCAGCTCTTACCTTAATATTATGCATGATTCCGGAGAGCCGGTTTCGGCAGTTTATATCATTTCCCAGCTGGCATGGGGACTGGGATATTTTGGCATGCCGCATATACTGGTTCGTTTTATGGCGGTATCCAGTGAGAAGGAGCTTAAGAAATCCAAGGTGATTGCAATTATATGGGTAGCAGTGTCCCTGAGCTTTGCAGTCATTATCGGCATTGTGGGACGTGCATATCTGTTCCCGACGATTCTTGGAGAGACTACCGATATATCTGCAGAAAATGTATTTATTGAAACCATTAAACAGATATTTGTGAATGACTTGCACCTTGCCTTTATTGGCGGATTATTCCTTTGCGGCATACTGGCTGCCATCATGTCTACAGCGGATTCGCAGCTCCTGGTTACCGCGTCTGCTGTGGCAGAGGATTTATTTAAGGGTATTATAAAGAAGGATGCAAAGGATAAGACCGTGTTAAAGGTCAGCCGGATTACCGTAGTGGTGGTGGCTGTTCTGGCATATCTGATTGCGTTAAATCCGGACAGCTCTGTTATGGGGCTGGTTTCCAATGCATGGGCAGGCTTTGGCGCTGCCTTCGGACCAATTGTACTGTTATCTCTTTATTGGAAACGCGTGAATTTACAGGGGGCAATTGCCGGTATTGTTTCCGGTGCAGCTACAGTTCTTGTATGGGATTATATTCCGATTTTCCATACCGGAGAAGTAAACGCAGCAGGCAAAGAGATTTTAAATACCCTTGGAACACAGACCGGTCTTTATTCTCTGGCAATTGGATTTCTGATTAGCGTTATTCTGATTGTGGTTGTCTCATTGGCGACAAAGGAGCCGTCTGATGAAATACTTCAGGAGTTTGAGGATATGAAAAATAACAATTTTTAGAAGGCTTCCGGATATGGGGACAAAATAAAAGAGACCAGATAAATGGTCTCTTTTTTTATAAGTATAAGGGAGAATTAAATGAAAAAAGTATCATTTCTATGTGTTTAATAATAGTAGATAAATATGAACAAATTATGACATTGGGAAAAACAATTTGAAAACATTTGGAAAAAGGATGGAGAAAAAATGAATTTTCGGATTTTATGCATTGGAAAAATAAAGGATGGCTTCTATAAGAGGCAGATAGACGGGCTCTGTGCCGGTATAAATGCAGCTTCCCATCATATAGAAATAACAGAGTTTCCGGATAAGCGGATACCGGAGCGTATGACGGATAAGGGTAGAGAAGCCTTTCTGGAGGATGAGTGCGGAAGGCTGATGCAGCGGATATCTCCGGGGGATTTTGTGATTGCGCTGTGTATTGAGGGAAAGGAGCTGGGCACAAAACAGCACAGGGAATATATTGACAGGGCGTTAAGAGACGGCTTTGATACGGTTACCTATGTGATTGGCGGTTCGCTGGGACTGCCGGAGCAGATAAAGAGACGTGCCAACCTGAAAATGAGCTTTTCCAGGATGACCTTTCCCCATCAGATGATGCGGATGGTGTTATGTGAAGAGATAGCCGGCATAACAGGGAGTAAGGAGTAAAAAATTCAGAAAAGAAAGGTCTTATTTATGGTAGGTTTTTCCCTGCAGGATTGTGTATCCCCGGTAGAGCTGTTCGCATAGCAGAAGGGTCAGTGTTTCGGCTGGAAGGCTGCATTTTGTCAAAGAAAAGCTGTCAGGGAAGCCGCAGTCGGAGAGTACAGAGAAGGCTTCAACGCATTCGTTTCCGGTGAAGCCAACTAGAATATGGATGTTGGATTTCCCGGATTGCTGCAGCATGGCAATTTTTTTTGCAAATTCTTCAGAGGAATAGGTGGATGGACCGGAAACAACCTGAAAAAACTGATGGTTGCCGGGCTTTATGCCCTTTGGAAATTGTAAGCGGTTATCCAGATGCAGAGAGATATCACAGTAAGCGGATAAGCGCTTGGTAAATTCGGATAC
Organism: uncultured Clostridium sp.; assembly: GCA_900544905.1. Taxonomy (GTDB): domain Bacteria; phylum Bacillota; class Clostridia; order Lachnospirales; family Lachnospiraceae; genus CAG-590. The sequence continues at coordinate 10,781 of UQXF01000090.1, read as the reverse complement.
AGCTTCCTGATAATTTATGCCAAAAGCTTTGGTTTTGCAATAGATATGGTAATGCATGGTTCCTGCCTTTTCAAAACATAGATAAAATGAAATTCCCTTTGACGGACAAAGGGAATCTGACATAAGGAAATGCACCAGAGAAGAGTCGAACTTCCTCACATGGCTCCGGAGGCCATTGCTCTATCCGTTGAGCTACTGGTGCAGTGCAGATAATATAATACTACAAATCTTTGAAAAGTGCAAACGAATGTTGCTTTTTTTTTTGCATTTTGTTACAATTATTTATCGAAGATGGAAAAAGTACAGGAAAATAGGGCTTTTTCTCATTTTAAGAATTGTGGATTCATGTTAACAGAGCAGAATACTTGACAGGAGATTACAATGAAGAAAAATATATTTGATAAAATGTCAGATTCCTATGAGAGGTTTCACTTAAAGGATACGGAGATTCGGAAGGGAAACAGTACCATTACCATTCGTCCGAAGTTAAAGCTGATGTTAGGCTGGAGCCTGTTCATTCTGTGCTGCATCCTTGCATACGCTGTGATAGGGGTGCCGTTTGGCAAGGGCAAGACCATCAGCGCAGAGGAGAAAAAGGCTGTGCTGGATGAGAAAGTGGATGTGGACGAGGAGCACGATACGATTGTACCTTATGAAAAGGATGCAGATGAAGAGTTAAATGCATTTATTGAGTCATATTTTAATGCAATCACAACCTGTGACAATCTTGCATTACAGGATATGGTGACAGATTCCAGTGAATATAATGATGTGGAGAGCCTTAAGAAAAAGGCGGAGTATATTACCGGATATACAAATATTACGGTGTACACAAAGGCTGGTCTGGATGAGGGCAGTTATGTGGCATTTGTTGTGGCAAATCTTACAATTGCGGGAGTGAACTCTTCTCCCTATGACATTATAACGCTGTATATTGTAGACGGAGCCAGAGGCTATCTTGTCAATAACGGAACTCTTTCCGAGGATGCCCAGGCTTATATAGAGAAGATAAAAGGGGATAAGGATATTCAGAAAATATATCGTTCCGTGGAAAAGAAGAATAACGAGCTGAAGGAGAAGGATGCCTCCTTACAGGAATTTTATGATATTATCAGCAGGCGTAATGTGGAAACCAGTTCCGGAGCAGACCAGCTGACAACGGAAGCAGACGGGACGCAGGATGATGGCGGGCAGTCATCACAGGAAGAGCAGCAGTCTTCTGAGACAACAGATGAGACGTTAAATAGTGAGGAACAGCCCCCGGAAGACAACGGCGGACAGACAGAATAGAGACTGTGTCATAACGAATATTGTTACAAATCAAGAAGCCCGCTTTGCGGGCTTCTTATAGCTTATATATTATGCCTCGTCACCGGGCTCTATATCTTCGGGAGAACCGGAAGCGTATACGTCAATGCCCCGTGGTTTTACCGGGGTGGAAAATACAATCTGGGTCTCTGTTTTTCCGTATTTCTGCAGCTGGCCGATAAAGGAATCCAGCTCCATTGTACTTGGAAAGGCGACCTTGATTAACATGGAATAGGCGCCGGTTACGCAATTACACTCTAATACGTTTGGACAGGCCTCAATATATGGATAAAATATGGGTTTCTGTTTTGGGTCCAGAGACATATTTATGAAAGCGGTAACGTGGTAGTCCAGCATAACAGGGTCTACCGTTGCATGATATCCGGTTATGATTTCTGCCTTTTCCAGCCGGTCAATTCTTGCTGACACTGCAGGAGAGGAAAGAAATACCTTGCTTGCTAAATATTTTAACGGATATCGTGCGTTTTCTTGTAATAGATGTAGGATTTTTTTATCAATACTATCCATGAAATCACTTCCTTTGCTATATTTGTTTTTTTGCGGCAGACGTACAATGGTTCACAAAACCAATTTCTCATACGCATGGCAACAAAAAAATGAGGTGCTCTTAATAAAAGTAAGAACACCTCGTTGCATTCAAGATGTATTATATATGCATCCCTTAATTTTTTCAAGTACAAAATGAAAATATTTTTTATTGTTTCGTAAAATAAGCAGATTAACAGGGAAAGACAGCAGATTTTCCGGAAAAATTTGAAAAAGAATAGTGGGCATGGTATGATTAGGGAAATATGTTTGGGAGGGATTCTTATTTATGGAACCAATTAACAGAAAATTATTAAAAGAAAACGGAAAGCCTGCATTGAAACGGAATTTTTGGATGATTATGCTGGTTGTCTTTGTGGGAGGTATTTTAGGAGCACAATGGACCGGGCTTTTAGATGGCGGCGGTGGAGTAAACTTTAATTTTAATGTCAATTATTCTAATAATACATTTCAGAACGGTTTACCGGATGATACAAATGTCATGGAAGTATTTCTGGAAAGTATGGAGACGCTTATCAATCAGAAGAGCAGCAGTGATTTTGATTACACATATAATTATGCCTTGTCAGAAAGCGACAATATAAAAGAGTTTATTGAGGAATTTTGCAGTCATTTTCATATTTCCCAGGAGAAGCTTGTCCAGTCAGTGGGCTTCGGCATCGGAATTTTTCTGTTAATATTTTTACTGATATATGTGTTAGTTGTCTGTTTCCAGTTTTTGATTGGCTCTTTTTTATATGCTCCGGTAGGAGTCGGTTACAGACGTTACTTTATGAAAAACCACAAAGGTGAAGTGAAATTTGCGGAACTGTTTTCCTCCTTTAGCGGGGGAAATTATATGCGGATTGTGGGTACTATGTTTGCAGCGAATATCCGGATTTTCGGGTGGAGCCTGCTGTTTTATTTTCCGGGGCTGGTAAAGAGATACCAGTATTATTTTGTACCATATATTATGGCAGAGAATCCGGAAATCAGTAAGGAGCGTGCCATGGAAATCAGTAGAAAGATGACGGACGGACATAAATGGCAGATGTTTGTGCTGGATTTATCCTTTATTGGCTGGGTGCTGGTATTTATTTTAGAGGAGCTGGTGCTTGCGCTGATTTCCTGTGGCATACTGGCTATTCCGGGCGTTTTGCTGATATATCCGTTAGTGGGATATGAACAGGTTACATGGGCAGAGCTGTATGCAGAGAGAAGGGAATACATGCTGGTGACAGGCGGTGTATTTCCGGAGGAATTAAAAGGATTTTAGAAGAATAAGGAAAGCGTATGAGTGACACAATAAGACTTAATAAATATATAAGTGCATCTGGCTTTTGCTCCAGAAGGAAGGCAGATGAGTGGATAGCAGCCGGAAAGGTACTGGTAAACGGAGTTCCTGCCGATATGGGAATGCAGGTGGGAGAAAAGGATACGGTTACAGTTAATGGAAAGATAATTCAGCATAGTGAGCCTTTCAAATTAGTTGTTTTTTATAAGCCCAGGGGCTACGCCTGCACATCACACAGAGGCGATGCATCGGGAATTTTCAGAAATTTTCCGCTGGATTCTGATTTAAAGTATGTGGGACGGCTGGACAAGGATTCGGAGGGGCTGCTGCTCCTTACCAATGACGGTGATTTGTGTAATGAGATTTCCAGAGCCAGAAACCGGCATGAAAAGGAATATGTGGTTTCCGTTAACCGTGCGCTTACAGAGGATTTCTTAGAGGGAATGGCGAAGGGGGTACGGATTTATGAACCGGGCAGGGAACGTTGGGTTGTGACAAGAGAGTGCCCGGTTCAAAAATGGGATGACAGGACATTTTCCATTGTATTGACCCAGGGATATAACCGCCAGATTCGGCGGATGTGTGAGCATTTTAATTACAGGGTAACAGGGCTTACCCGCATCCGTGTTGTCAATATTGAGCTTGGGGATATGAAGCCGGGAGAAATCCGGCAGGCAACGGAAGAAGAGCTTTCAGAGTTGAAAAAAAGAATGAATTTATGATTGAGAATGAGGAATCAGAAATGGAAAAAAGAGAGCGTTTAAGGGAATTGGTCTCGGTATTGAATGAAGCCTCCAAGGCTTATTATCAGAAGGATACGGAGATTATGTCCAATTTGGAGTATGATAAATTGTATGATGAGCTGGTGGTGCTGGAGAAGGAGACCGGGATTGTCCTGGCAAACAGCCCTACCATTCATGTGGGTTATGAGGTGCTTAGTGAGCTGGAAAAACAGCCGCACCAGTCCCCTATGCTTTCTCTGGACAAAACCAAGGAGGTTCCGGCGCTGGTCAGCTGGCTTGGGGAGCATGAAGGGGTTCTGTCATGGAAATTAGATGGTCTCACCGTGGTTCTCACCTATGAAAATGGCGAGCTTGCCAATGCGGTGACAAGAGGAAATGGGGAAATCGGCGAGGTTATTACCAATAATGCAAAGACCTTTGTGAACATACCCCGGACGATACCCTATAAGGGACGGCTGGTTCTCAGGGGAGAGGCAGTGATTAAATATTCAGACTTTAACCGGATGAATGATGAGATTGCCAATATCGAGGATAAATATAAAAATCCGAGAAATCTGTGCTCCGGTTCCGTCAGACAGCTGAACAACGAGATTACGGCAAAGCGTAATGTACATTTTTATGCCTTTGCGCTGGTGGAGGATGTGCTGGATTCTGCACAGATTGCGGAATACGGATTTGATAATACCATGACCGGAAGATTTGCATGGTTAAAAGCACAGGGCTTTGATGTGGTAGAGCACTTTACCGTGAGACAGGATACGTTGGAAGCCTGTGTTATGGACTTTGCCGCCAGGATTCCCGACAATGATATTCCCTCTGACGGACTGGTGCTTTCCTACAATAATATTGCTTATGGAAAAAGCCTTGGAAGAACCGCAAAATTTCCAAGAGATTCCATTGCCTTTAAATGGGCGGATGAGCTGGCGGAGACAATCCTTACAGAAGTGGAGTGGTCACCGTCAAGAACCGGGCTGATTAATCCGGTGGCAATCTTTGAGCCGGTGGAGCTGGAGGGTACTACGGTAACCAGGGCAAGCCTGCACAATGTCAGCATTTTACGGGCGCTGGGTCTGGGCATTGGGGATAAAATAACCGTATATAAAGCCAATATGATTATTCCCCAGGTGGCGGAAAACCTTACCAGAAGCAATGATTTAGAGCTTCCTGCCGTCTGTCCTGCCTGTGGAAGGGAGACTACCCTTAAGGATGTGAACGGGGTGCAGTCCTTGTACTGCATGAATCCGGAATGCAGTGCAAAGCAGATAAAGGGCTTCTCCCATTTTGTGTCCAGAAATGCCTTAAACATTGATGGTCTTTCGGATGCAACGCTGGAGAAGTTTATAGCCCATGGCTTTTTAAAGAGCCTGCCGGATATTTTTCATTTAAAACAACACAGGGAAGAGATTGTAACTATGGAGGGATTCAGGGAGAAATCTTACGAAAATCTTATGGATTCCATTGAGAATGCCCGAAGGGTGTCCATGGCAAAGTTCCTGTACAGTCTCGGAATCGGGGGAATCGGGCTTGCCAATGCCAAGGTGATTGTGGCACATTTTAACCAGGATTTTGAAGCCATTGTTTCAGCCGGTGTGGAGGAGCTTACGGCAATTGACGGAATCGGAGAAGTGCTTGCCGGTACGTTTCATGAATTTTTCCGGAATGAGGAGCATATGCAGACTGTCAGAAAACTGCTGGAAGAGATTATTTTTGAAAAGGAAGAGGCTTCCGGCAGCCGGACGCTGGAGGGAAAAACCTTTGTGATAACAGGCAGCGTGGAGCAGTTCGTAAACCGGAACGAATTAAAGGATTATATTGAGAAATCAGGAGGCAGGGTAACCGGCTCGGTTTCAAAGAATACGGACTATCTGATTAATAACGATACAACATCAGGGTCCTCCAAAAATAAAAAGGCGAAGGAGCTGGGAATCCCAATTCTTTCAGAGCAGGATTTTTTGAAGCTTGCGGAGGGTTAACCTTCTAAATAATGCAGTATAAGGAAAAGAGGAATAGCAATGCCAATCAGAATAGACAATGATTTACCAGTGAAGAAAATCTTAGAGGAAGAGAATATATTTGTGATGGATGCAGACCGGGCTATGAGCCAGGATATCCGCCCGCTGGAGGTGGTAATCCTTAACCTGATGCCCCTTAAGGAGGATACGGAGCTCCAGCTTCTCAGAAGCCTTGCAAATACGCCGTTACAGGTTAATATCTCCTTTATCCGCACCGGCACCTATGAGCCTAAAAATGTGGCGAGAAAGCATCTGGAGAGGTTTTACACTACCTTTAAGGAAATTAAGCACCGCCGGTTTGACGGCATGATTATCACCGGAGCGCCGGTGGAGAAAATGGATTTTGAAGAGGTGGAGTACTGGAAGGAGCTTACGGAGATAATGGACTGGTCAGAGAAAAATGTGACTTCTACCCTTCATATCTGCTGGGGCGCACAGGCGGGGCTTTATTACCGTTACGGTGTGAGAAAGTATGATTTGCCAAAGAAATTTTCCGGTATTTATAAACATTACACTTTCCATAAGAAAACACCTCTGGTGCGGGGATTTGACGATTCCTTTCTGGTTCCCCAGTCACGGTATACCGGCGTCAGCAGGGAGGATATCATAGCCAATGATAAGCTGGAAATCGTATCGGAAAGTGATGTGACGGGACCATACCTGATTATTGCAGAGGGCGGAAAAAATATTTTTGTCACGGGACATCCGGAATATGATACAATGACCTTGGACCAGGAATACAAACGGGATTTGGAAAGAGGAATCAACCCGGACATCCCGGTGAATTATTATCCCGATGACAACCCGGAGCTTAAGCCAATCAAGTCCTGGAGATGCCATGCAAATACGTTATATTTTAACTGGCTCAATTACTATGTGTACCAGGTGACACCATATGTGCTGTAGAAATACATTGGACTGTTGGCAGCAGGGAAAATTTTTAAAAACAGGAAGCAAAACAGAAAGAGAGGAAAAAATATGCAGTTAGAGACATTACAAAAAGACATGGTAGCAGCTATGAAGGCGAGAGACAAATCCAGAAAGGATTCTATTTCATCTGTGATTTCAGCGGTTAAAAAGGCGGCAATTGATGAGGGCTGCAGGGATGATATTAAGGAAGAGCTGGTGGACCGCGTGATACTGAAGGAGCTTAAAACTGCCAGGGAACAGCTTGACAGCTGCCCAAAGGACAGAACAGATTTACTGGAGGAATACCAGGCAAGATATGATGTGATTAAGGAATATGCCCCTGCCATGATGAGTGCCGAGGAGGTAAAGGCTCTGATTTTAGAGCAGTTTGCTGATATCGTGGAATCCGGAAACAAGGGCATGATTATGAAGAATGTTATGCCGGTGTTAAAGGGAAAGGCAGACGGCAGGGTAATCAATGAGGTTGTCGGGGAGCTTTGTAAATAGCAATTAAAAATGGCAGGAAACCGATAATTCCGTAGAGTGCAATCACTCCGATAAGCAGGATAACGGCAGGCATGGTTCCTGTCAGAAGGACGGATGTCTTCTGGTATACCCAGAAAGCGAGGACGCCGAGGATGGTGAAGACACAGCCTGGCAGGAATACACTTTCTAAGAAATGGAGCCGGAAGGAAATTACCTTTTCCAGCTTGTGAAGGCAGGTTATGGTGAGAAAGAGGTAACTGGTAAATAATCCGATTGTGTAACCGGTGATTCCGATTTCCGGAATCAGAAATTTAATAAATCCAATCCGTATTATTGTGGCAGCAAAGGTCAGAAGCAGGTTGTGGGTGGCGAAGCCCAGACCATTTAGGATGCTTGCCAGGGTTGTTGCAAGATATATGAACGGACACAGGAAGGAAAGCTGGTATAGATATATACCGGCTTCTTTATTTTGGAAAAAAAGCTGCCCGATGTCCGGTCCGAAAATATAGAAGGTAATGGTGGAGAACATACCAATCAGCAGGCAGAAATGCAGGCTTTTTTCGCATAATTTTGACAGATAACCACGGTTTAAGGTGGAACTGGCGGAGGATACTGCCGGAAGCAGCATGGTTGACAGGGAGTTGGTAATGGTGGAGGGAAACATAATAAAGGGAAATGCCATTCCGGAGAAAACCCCGTAAGTGGTAAGGCTTTTGGCGGAATCCCCATAAAAGAGAAGCAGAACGGTGGGTATCATGATTGCCTCAATGCTCTGCAGTACCGTAAGGGCTAAGCGGTTTGTGGTGAGCGGTACCGAGTCCTTGAAAAAAAGCCGGATAATCTGGCGTGGATAAATGGGTTTCCGGCTGGCAGGAAATTTGTTTTTGTGATTGTGTACCATGAGTGCTGCAATGGAATACAGGAAAGCAGTAATTTCTCCTATGACGATGCCCCATACGGCGAAGGAGGCGTCATACTGGTTCCGGACGCAGATAAAGGTTGCCAGCAGATACAGTCCGAAGACCTTTGCAGTCTGTTCTAAGAAGTCCGATACCCCGTGGACACTGGATTTTTCAAGACCGAGAAAGTAACCGTGGATAGAGCCCTTCATTGCCATGAAGGGAATCCCGAAGCATATGGTTTTTAAACAGGTATTGCATTCCGGGGCATTTAATATATGCATGCATAACCAGTCGGCGTTCCGGTACATAATAGTACTGACAACCAGACCAAGGACAAGACTGACGCCAAAGCAGACTTTAAAAAATGCCTTTGCAGTGTACATATCCCCTCTGCTTTTATAGGACGATACCAGCTTTGTAAGAGCCAGTTCATTTCCACAGGTTGTCAGGGCGAATGCTACCATATAGAGAGGGAAAATCAGCTGGTATATGCCCATTTCCTTCGCACCGATTAAACCGGAAAGGAATATTCTATTATAGAAGCCAATAATCCGGGTGGAAAAACCGGCAACGGTAAGAATCAGGGTGCCTTTGATGACAAGATTTTTAGTGAATAATTGTTTTAAACGGGAAAAAAGGGATTTTATATTCATGTTTCAGCATTCCGTCTTGAATTTATTTGGTATGCTATATATATGAGGCAGAAATGGCAGATATTCGCAGGTTGGATAATAATTGCCGGGAAGCAGAGGGGCTTTTCAGACCTTATTTTGCATTCATAGCATCTACATACTTGACAGGATAAGGAAACACTGCTATATTATCAGTGTGATATCCGACTATTTTAGTGGGAATTGAGGTGATGCATATGAAATTATCCACAAAGGGAAGGTATGGCCTGCGCGCAATGATTGATTTGGCGGACTTTTCAGAAGAGACGCCCCAGTCTATTGCAAATATTGCAGCCAGACAGTCCATTTCGGATAGTTATTTGGAACAACTGATGGCAAAGCTTAAGAAGGCTGGACTGATTACCAGCATCCGTGGTGCCCAGGGCGGTTATGTGCTGGCAAAGGACAGTAGTGAAATAAGCGTGGGTGACATTTTAAGGGCGTTAGAGGGCGATTTGTCACCGGTAAACTGTACCGGTCTGAAGGGACAGGATGGCTGCTCCGGCAGTAAGAACTGTGTGACGAAAAATGTCTGGAAGCGGATTGATGACAGTATCCAGAATGCGGTGGATTCCATTTACCTGAAGGAGCTGGTCGAAGATAACCGGAGAATGCGAAGCGTATCAGATTGTTCCAGTGTGAATTGTGATATATAGAAAAGAGGAGTGAAAAAATGGAAGAAAAACGTTTTATTTATTTAGACCATGCTGCTACGACGGCAGCGAGACCTGAGGTGGTAGATGCAATGCTGCCATATTTTACAGAAAATTTTGGAAATCCATCCAGTGTGTATACATTTTCACAGAAAAACAAAGCGGTGATTACGCAGTGCCGTGATACCATTGCCAAAAGCTTAGGTGCCAAGAGCAATGAAATTTATTTTACAGCCGGCGGGTCAGAGTCTGACAACTGGGCGCTGAAGTCCACCGCGGAAGCGTATGCCTCTAAGGGCAGACACATAATCACAACAAAGATTGAACATCATGCAATTCTTCATACGGCACAGTATCTGGAAAGCAAGGGCTTTGAAGTGACCTACCTGGATGTGGACGAGAATGGTATTGTAAAGCTTGACCAGTTAAAGGCGGCAATCCGCCCGGATACCATTCTGATTTCTGTTATGTTTGCCAACAATGAGATTGGAACAATCCAGCCCATTAAGGAAATCGGTGAAATTGCAAAGGAGAACGGTATTCTGTTCCATACAGATGCGGTGCAGGCTTATGGCCAGGTTCCGATTGACGTAGATGAGTATCATATTGATATGCTAAGTGCTTCCGGACACAAGTTAAACGGACCGAAGGGAATTGGTTTTCTGTATATCCGTACCGGTTTGAAGCTCCGGAATTTTGTACATGGAGGTGGACAGGAGCGCTCCCGCCGTGCAGGTACGGAAAATGTAACCGGTATCGTGGGATTTGCCAAAGCGGTGGAAATTGCATTTGCAACCATGGAGGAAAGAACGAAAAAGGAAACCGAGATGAGAGATTATTTAATCGGGCGTTTGCTGGCGGAGGTGCCATATGCCAGATTGAACGGACACCGGACAAAGCGGCTGCCAAATAATGTTAACTTAAGCTTCCAGTTTGTGGAGGGTGAATCCATGCTGATTATGCTGGACATGAAGGGGATTTGTGCTTCTTCCGGCTCTGCCTGTACGTCAGGCTCACTGGACCCATCCCATGTACTGCTTGCCATTGGACTGCCCCATGAGATAGCCCACGGCTCTCTTAGAATGACTCTCGGTGAAGAAAATACCATGGAGGAAATGGATTATGTGGCAGACAACATAAAGGAAATTGTTGAAAAGCTCCGTTCCATGTCACCGCTCTATGAAGATTTTGTAAAGAATAAACAGTAAAAAGACAGATAGACACTGTCTCTTATACACATCTGACGCTGCCGACGAT
>UQXF01000089.1 GCA_900544905.1 uncultured Clostridium sp. | reverse complement strand
AAAAAAGGAATCTGAAAGCCTTATATTTACTGGCTTAAAGATTCCGAGAGATTATTTTCTTAAAAGGAGGAGAAACGATGAAACAGATTATGAAAACATTTCTTACATTGGCAATTATGGCAGTCGGAATGATAACAGGAAGCAGTGTTGCTCTGGCTGAAAATTATGTGCCTGTTAATGCAGCAAATTTTCCGGATACGGCAATCAGAAACGCATTAGAGCGCGTTGTAAAGGAGAGTGTAAGCAGCGATGATGAGCTTGGCGAAAACACGGAATATATAGAGTATGATTTTGGCTCTTCCGGTACCTTTCGCAGAGATTCTTCCGGGATACTCTCTGTTGATACGGATTCCGTGGAATATTTGTCGGTGTATGGCACGGATGGCACGGTTTACAGTGCAGACTGCATCAAAAAGTTTAGCGGATTGGGGTATTTTACAGCTGAGAAGTATGGTGCGTCTTCTTTTACATCAGACCAGAACCTTTTTTATGTCAGCCTGGGTGGTGTTTCAACAGCATCCTTAAAGGTTTCGGCTTCTCATGCACAGGTAGTTGATATTTCAGGTTTAAAGAGCTTAAAGAGCGTTACAGTAAATGCTCCGAAAGCGTTGAGCGTCATGGTCAACGGACAGAAGATAACCAAAATTTCCTTTGGCAATATGAGTGGGCTGGAAACGTTGTCTTTGGGTGGACAGCTTAAGAGTTTTGATGTCTCCAAGTATACAAAGCTTAAAGGATTTTATATTTCAGCGCCTGTCACGAAGCTTACAGGAATGAAAAAATTAAAACAGCTGGAGAGTGTCAGTATAAGCAAAACGGGCTTGAAGGCTTTAGACTTTTCGGCTAATAAAAAGTTAAAATATGTAGGCTGTATCAGCAATAAGCGACTGACCTCTTTAAAGCTGCCGTCAGCGGTTGTCAGTCTGTATGCAACAGATAATAATATCAAGAGCCTGAATCTTAAAAATCTGAAAAAACTCATTTATCTTAGTGTAAATGGTAATAAGAATTTAAAGACTCTTGATGTGTCAAAAAATAAGAATCTGACAAGCTTAAATGCGGGCTGTACAAAGGTTTCCAAATTAAATCTTGCCAACAACAAAAAGCTTACGAGCCTGTCGTGCTATCAGACCAAGCTTAACAGCCTGAATCTTAAGAAAAACACCAAGCTTAAATATTTAAGCTTTTACGGTTCAAAGATTAAGAAGCTTAACCTGTCCAAGCAGAAGAAGTTAACACTCAGCTTTGAGACGAAGAAGGGAAAGACCATCAGCTTAAAGAATTATATCGGCTCCGGTTACAAGGCGGTGAACCAGAGCGATGCATTAAGCTATAGCAAGAAAACCGGAAAAATCAAGGTTAAGAAAAAGGGTTACAGCAGACTGACCCTCAAAAAGGGCAGCAGAGTCTTCTATGTAGAGATATACGCAAAGTAATCCCAGGGGAATGAAATTGTGTTTATATACCCCGGATGCCAGGGAAAAACTCCGGCATCCGGGGGGTTTTTTTCGTAAAAGGCAGGGGATAAGACTTTACAATTACCGGAATAGTATTGGAATAGAAATGGGGGTAAAGATAAAATGAAGCTTAAGACAGAGGAGCAGGGGATGAGATTGTGGATTTTAATTGCTTTTTGCATGCTCCCATTTTTTTATGGAATGTATTATGAGTTCTGTGGCGCAATCGCTACGGTTGTGTTAGGGATGATTCTGCTGGCGGGCATGAGAAGGAAAAAGAATATACAGTGTCAGGGTACAGTGGGATTTTCACTGGCATTGCTGCTTCTCATTTTTTATCTTATAACCTGTATCTGGGCGGTGGATTCCGGCATGGCTTTTTTAGGAATTTTCCGGATTTCCTGGATTGTGCTGTTATTATTATTCGTACAGCAGACGGATTCCGGATACCGGGATAAGCTTTTTTCTGTAATTCCGTATGTGGGTGCGGTTATGTGCCTTATCGGGTTTATAGGATTTTTTGTGCCTTTTATGAAGGAGCACTTATATTCCAATGGGCGCCTGGGCAGTTTTTTCCAGTATCCCAACACCTTTGCCCTGTTTCTTTTGATTGGGATTGTACTTCTCTGTAACAAAAAGCATCCATCCCTCTGTGACTATGCGCTGGCAGCCGTGTTAACCACAGGAATTGGAGTGACGGGAAGCAGAACGGTATTGGTACTGACGGTACTGGTATTTCTTTTTATAATAGTAAGGAACCGGAACGGAAGGCTGGCTGCCGGAGCGGCGGCTTTTGCGGCAGCTTTTGCAGGGGTTGTCTGGCTGACCGGGGATTCCGGCAGTGTCGGGAGAATTACCACATTTTCTCTGACCGATTCTACGCTGGTCGGCAGACTGCTCTATGTGCGGGATGCTCTGCCATTACTGTTAAAACATCCCTTTGGAATGGGTTATCTGGGATATTATTATATGGAAAATGAAATCCAGACCGGTGTGTATACGGTGCGTTATATTCACAATGATTTGATGCAGTTAGGACTGGATATCGGGTGGATACCAATGGGAATTTATCTTTTTGCAGTGGGAAAAACGCTGCTTTGCCGGAAGGTATCCGTTACGAATAAGCTGGTGACAGCAGTTATTTTTGTTCACAGCCTGCTGGATTTTGATTATTCTTATACAGTGATTCTGGCAATTATACTGCTGATTATGGAGGATGTACGGTGGAAGCAGGCTCCGGCTTCTGAGTCCCGGAAACAGAAGGACTGGAATTTCTTGTCAGGCAAGCCGTTGACTGTGAAAAGGGGGTATATTCTGGCGCAATCCGGTATCCTGATGCTTTTGTCTGCCTATATGACAGTGCCGCTGCTCGCCGCCTATACGGAACAGCCCGCCCTTGCAGTAACCTGGTACCCATGGTATACAGAGGAACAGCTTAAGCTCTTGTCGGAATCGGAGGACGTTGAAGAGGTGGACAGCCTTGCAGACCGGATTTTATCACAAAACAGCACCTGTGCACTGGCGTATCAGGCAAAAGCAATGGCAGCCTACTGCCGGGACGATTATGAGGGTGTAATGAAATGGCAGAAGGAGGCAATTGCGAGGGATTATTTCCGTTATGAGGTATATCTTGATTATGCTTATATGCTTTATGATGGCATGCTCTGTATGGAGGAAGAAGACCCAATGCTTTCCGGAAAATGCAGAGAGGAGCTTGGGAGGATTCCGGAATATCTTTCGGAAGCGGAAGGGAAAATCAGCAGGCTTGGCAGTATGATTGATGACCAGCCGCAGCTTTCTGTGGATGAGGCTATGGAGGAATTGCTGGAAGAGTAATTTGACAACCAATCAATAACAGACCTTACATGCCCTCGGTTTTGGACAGCTGGATAGCGGACCGCTGTAAATAATGCGGGAGCGGCTCAGGGTTGGGCAGTTTTTTGTGCTGTGATACACAGTGCCATTTGGTGTCCAGTATACGGTTCCCTTGGAAGAACTGTTATTTGAGGCAGCCTTTTTCTTTTTGGCGGATACTGTCACCTTGCATTTTGCCCGTTTGCCTGACTTCAATACAACTGTGATTGTTGCAGTCCCTTTTTTCTTTGCTTTGATTTTTCCTTTTTTGGTTACAGTTGCAACCTTTTTATTGTTGGAGGTGCATTTTTTTATGGAATCGCCTTTCGCATAGCGCACTTTTAATGAGTAAGTTTTAGAGGTCTGCAGCTTTACGGTCTTTTTTGATAATTTGATATAAGGCTTTAATTTGGAAGTAGTTTTTTTCTGGGTTTCTCCACAGATATAACATTCCCGTTCTTTTATACCGGTTTTTGAAATAGTTGCGGATTTTAACGTATACCAGTCATCCCATTCATGTTCGCCTGTTGCAGGTATATCTGCGTATTCCTCTTCATAACAGTCCAGACAGTACCGCATTTTTTTACCGGATTCCCCACAGGTGGGTTCCATATATACTTCCCAGTCACTCCAGGTATGAGTGCAGGTAGCTTCGGCAGATGCCTGCAGTGGAAAAAATGATAATATAATGGTTAGAATAAATAAGAGTAAGATTTTCTTTTTCATGAGCTGATTCCTCCATATGTAAATAAATATATACCATTATACGATAAATTTCACATTAAAACAATAAAAAGATTTACAGGGAATTTTAGTGATAGCATTATCTTGTAGACAAGAATTTCTCCAAAAACATTGCAAAATGTATAGTAGATTTGGTATACTATATTACATATGATTAGATTTTCAGTCACTAAGTGGCGAAGGAGGAATGGTTATGGCAGCAGAAATGCAGAATACTGGCACATATAGCGTAAAAGAAGCAGGTGTACTTGGAGATATTCAGATTGCAGATGAGGTCATTGCAATTATTGCAGGCTTGGCGGCAACTGAGGTGGATGGTGTTGCAAAGATGTATGGCAACATTACAAATGAACTGGTAAGTAAGCTTGGAATGAAAAATCTTTCCAAGGGTGTAAAGGTTCTGGTATCTCCGGATAATGTGAAGGTAGATTTATCGCTGGAGCTGAAATATGGATACAGCGTACTGGATGTATCGAAAAAGGTTCAGGAGAAAGTGAAGCAGGCGATTGAAACCATGACAGGCTTAGAGGTATCGGAGGTTCGTGTAAGAATTGCCGGAGTTGCAATTGATAAGGAAGAGAAAGCAACAAAGGCATAATAGGGATTTAACAAGGCTGCTGCCTGGGCATATTGTATGGTCCGGGAGGCAGCCTTCTTCCGGTTGCCATGCATATGAGAAAAATGTCCGGTGGACATTTTTTGAGTTGCCAAGCATATGAAAAAATGGTTCGGTGAACCATTTTTGAGTTATAAAAATATATTTTTTTTAGAGCAGAGAGGATAAGGATATGTTGAGAAGTCAGGTACGAGAAGAGGTGTTTAAGATTCTATTCCGGTTACCCTTTACGGAGAAAAGGGAGATGGAAGAGCAGATTGAATTTTCCCTTGAGGAATTAGAGGGAAAAAGTGAAGAAAACCTGATTTATATACGCAATAAGGTAAATGCTGTCATAGAGCAGCTTGATGTAATTGATGCAAGGATTGAGGAATGCTGTGAGGGATGGAATTTAAACCGGATTGGCAAGGCAGAGCTTGCACTGATGCGGATTGCAGTATATGAGATGATGTTTGAAGAGGATGTGCCAAGCGGTGTGGCAATCAACGAGGCGGTAGAGCTTAGTAAGAAATATTGTGACGAGGATGCAAAGGGTTTTGTCAATGCTGTGCTTGGCAAGGTAGAAAAGACTTTAGGTTAGGGATTGGATATGGCTGCCATTTATTCAGTATCACAGATTAATATGTATATAAAAAATATGTTTGCAAATGATTACCTGCTGCGGAATGTACAGGTGAAGGGTGAGGTATCGAATGTGAAATATCATTCCTCCGGACATATTTATTTTACGTTGAAGGAAGCGGGCAGTGCCTTAAATGGTGTAATGTTCCGCTCTGCCCGGACAGAAGGACTGGATTTTATGCTGGAGAACGGACAGAGCGTTGTTATTACAGGAAGCATCGCCGTTTATGAACGGGATGGAAGATACCAGCTCTATGCAAAAAAGATTGTGCTGGATGGCAGGGGCAATCTCTATGAAGCCTATGAGCGGTTAAAGCAGAAGCTTTATGAGGAAGGTCTTTTTGAATTTGAACTTAAAAAAGAGATACCACAGTTTCCAAAAAAGGTTGGAATTGTGACTGCCAGAACGGGTGCGGCGATACAGGATATTTTAAATATTGCAAGAAGAAGAAACCCTTATGTGCAGCTTTATCTATATCCTGCCCAGGTACAGGGAGAGGGAGCCGCAAAAACTATTGTAAAGGGAATTGAAACTCTGGACCGGATGGGAATGGATACGATTATCATTGGCCGTGGCGGTGGTTCCATAGAGGATTTATGGGCATTTAATGAAGAGATTGTGGCAAGAGCCATTTATCATGCAAAGACTCCGATTATATCAGGTACAGGCCATGAGATTGACAATACGATTGCCGATTATGCGGCGGATTTGAGAGCTCCGACTCCCAGTGCCGCCTGTGAGCTGGCGATACCGGATGTGATGTCCTCCCTTTATCAGGTAAGGCAGTATGAAAGCCGGATGCGCAAGTGTGCCGGACAAAAGCTCCAGCAGATGAACCACAAAATGGGCATGCTGTCGGCAAAGCTTGATAGTGTGTCGCCGAAGGTCAGGCTGGAAAACCAGAAAATCTATCTGGATTCCTTACAGGATAAGGTGATGCAGGGGATGCTGCAGAAAATGGGAAACCGCAGGCATCAGTATGAAATTTTGCTGGCAAAATTAAACGGTTTAAGTCCCACGGCAAAGCTGGTGGGAGGCTATGGATATATGGAACGCCAGGACGGGCATGCCATCCGGTCTGTAGCGGATGTAAAGGAACAGGATATGTTTTCCGTGACGGTGTGGGATGGAACCATTGAAGGTGTTGTGACAAGGATTGAAGAGAAAATGGAGAAGGAAAATGGCAGATAATTTTGATTTGGAACAGGCATTTAAGGAGCTGGAAGAAATTATTGTGAAGCTGGAATCCGATGCTGTTCCATTAAAGGAATCAATAGAATTGTATGCAAGGGGTGCAAAGCTGGTGGCATCCTGTAAAGAAGAGCTGACTGGAATCGAAAAGGAAATGATTGTAATCGGTGAAAATTTTGAGCCGGAGGACAAGGAATAAAGGTGGAAGTGTAGTATGGATTTTGAAACAAATATGAAACAACGTGTGGATACAATTGAGGCAGTCATCCGGGAGTATATGCCTAAAAATCCGACCCTTCAGAAAACGGTGGTTGAGGCGATGGATTACACCATGTCGGCAGGGGGAAAACGGATTCGTCCGCTGCTGATGGGAAGCACTTTCGAGCTGTTTGGTGGAAAGGGAAGGGTAATCGCGCCTTTTATGGCGGCATTGGAAATGATTCATACCTATTCCCTGATTCATGATGATTTACCGGCGCTGGACAATGATGACTACCGCAGGGGAAGAAAAACAGCGCATATTGTATATGGAGAGGCCATGGCAATACTTGCCGGGGACAGTCTGCTGAATTATGCTTATGAGACGGCGGCAAAGGCGTTTTCTGTTATAGATGAGGAATCTGGTTTTTCCGGTGGCAGGCAGGGGGATAACTGTGCTTTTACGGAGGAACAGTATCTTGCTGTCAGGAAAGAACTGGAATACAGACGCAATGTGGAAAAAGCTATGCAGATTCTGGCATCCAAGCCGGGCATTTACGGTATGATTGGCGGACAGGTTGCAGATGTGGAGCTGACGGGCACCAGATTGAATGAGGAGCAGCTGGCTTATATTTATGAAAATAAAACAGGCGCGTTGATTGAGGCTGCCATGATGATTGGTGCTGTGCTGGCGGGAGCAGATGATGAGGGAATTGAAAAGATTCAGAAAGTAGCGTATAATATTGGGATGGCATTTCAGATACAGGATGATATTCTGGATGAAACGGCAACCTTTGAAGAGCTGGGAAAGCCGATTCACAGTGATGAGAAGAATGAAAAGGTGACCTATGTTACCATTCATGGAATTGAGAAAGCCGGTGAAGAGGTAGAACGTTTATCGGAGGCTGCAATTGAAAGCTTGCAATCCATTGACGGTGATTCTGACTTTTTAGTGGAGCTTGTCAGATATTTAATACATAGAAAGAATTAGAAAAGGCTGGGGGATTTTACATTACCTTTACTAATATATGAGAGGTATTTTTATGGAGCTGTTAAATAAAATAAAACAACCAAATGATATTAAGCAATTTGACGTGGAATATTGGGAACCTCTGGCTGACGAGATTAGAAGCTTTCTGCTGCATCATATTTCAAAAACCGGCGGACATCTCGCATCCAATCTTGGCTGCGTGGAGCTGACAATGGCGCTCCATCTTGTCCTTAATCTGCCGGAAGACAAGATAATCTGGGATGTAGGACATCAAAGCTACACCCATAAGATATTGACGGGCAGACAGGAACAGTTTAATACCTTAAGGCAGTTTGGCGGAATGAGTGGATTTCCGAAAAGAGTGGAGAGCGAAACAGATGTTTTTGAGACGGGACACAGCTCTACCTCCATATCCGCGGCAATCGGTATGGCAAAGGCGCATGAGTTAAATGGCAAAAAGAGTACCATTGTGGCAGTTATCGGAGATGGTTCTTTTACCGGCGGTCTTACCTATGAAGCGCTTAACAATCTGGCACAGCTTAAAAGCAACTGCATGATTATACTGAATGACAACGATATGTCCATAGATGAAAATGTAGGTGGAATGTCAACCTACCTGAACAAAATCCGTGTGGGACAGGCTTACAATGATGTGAAATCCGGAGTGGAAAAAGGACTTTTGCACATTCCGGGAATCGGTGAAGGTCTTGCCAAGGCAGTAAAACGGGGCAAGGACAGCATAAAGGGATTATTAGTGCCGGGTATGTTTTTCGAGGATTTGGGAATTACCTATATCGGGCCCATTGACGGACATAATATATCACAGATGGTTGATACCTTTGAGGCTGCCATCCGGCTGAAGCGTCCGGTGGTGGTTCATGTGAAAACAATTAAGGGAAAGGGATACCGGTATGCCGAGAGATATCCGAAATATTTCCATGGAGTAGCCCCCTTTGATTTAAAAACCGGAAAGGCACTTCAGAAAAAGGAAAAGCTGACCAATACGGATGTATTTGGAAGAAAGCTTCTGGCTATGGGAGGAGAGGTTCCAAATCTTGTAGCGATTACGGCAGCCATGTCCTCGGGAACCGGTCTTGAGAAATTTGCCAACGTATATCCGGGCAGATTCTTTGATGTGGGAATTGCAGAGCAGCATGCGGTGACCTTTGCTGCCGGTCTGGCAAGCGAGGGCATGATTCCGGTGGTGGCTGTCTATTCCTCCTTTTTACAGAGGGCTTATGACCAGATATTGCATGATGTATGTCTGCAGAAGCTTCATGTCATATTTGCGATTGACCGTTCCGGTCTGGTGGGAGAGGACGGAGCAACCCATCAGGGTATATTTGACTCGGCGTATCTTACACAGATTCCGGGAATGACGGTACTGGCACCGAAAAACCGCTATGAGCTGAGCAGAGCCATGGAATATGCAGTGGAGTACGATGGTCCCATTGCGGTTAAATACAGCAAAGGGGATGCATTTTACGGGTTAAAGGAACAGCAGGAGCCGATTGTGTATGGTAAAAGCGAGGTTTTGTTTCAGGGTGAAAATGTGGCGCTGATTGCAGTGGGAAACATGGTTGAAACCGCTTTTGAGGTATATAATGCCTTAAAGGAAAAGGGAACAGAGATTACCCTGGTAAATGCGAGGTTTGTAAAGCCTTTGGATGAGGAACTGTTAAGGGATTTAGCAGCAAATCATAAGGTGGTTATAACCTTAGAGGAGCATATGTTCCAGGGCGGATATGGACAGGCTGTTTCTGCATTTTATATGGGCAGTGGAATAACGGACATAAAGGTTCAAAATCTTGCAATTGAGGATATGTTTGTGGAGCATGGAAAGGTGTCAGAGCTGAGGAAAATGCTTGGTATTGATACACAGAGTGTAATGCGTGTAGTAGAGGAATACCTGTAATGGAGGCAAAGTATGAAGGAAAGATTGGATGTAATGCTGGTAAACCGTGGGCTGGCAGCTTCCAGGGAAAAGGCAAAGGCAATTATCATGTCCGGAATTGTATTTGTGGACGGACAAAGAGAAGATAAGGCAGGTTCTGCCTTTGATGATAAAGTAAATATCGAGATTAAGGGTTCTACCCTTAAATATGTGAGCCGCGGAGGGCTTAAGCTTGAAAAAGCCATGAACAGCTTTGACGTAAGGTTAGAGGGCAGGGTCTGCATGGATGTGGGCTCTTCCACCGGAGGATTTACAGATTGTATGCTTCAAAACGGAGCCGTAAAGGTATATGCGGTGGATGTGGGACACGGACAGCTGGATTGGAAGCTGCGGAATGACGAGCGGGTAGTCTGTATGGAAAAGACCAACATCCGCTATGTGACACCGGAGCAGATTGAGGAGCCGCCGGAATTTGTGTCCATTGATGTCTCCTTTATTTCCCTGACAAAGGTATTAGCGCCGGTGAAGGAGCTTATGACAGAAAATGGTGAAATTGTATGCCTGATAAAACCACAGTTTGAAGCAGGCAGGGAAAAGGTGGGAAAAAAGGGTGTTGTAAGGGACAGCAATGTACACAGAGAGGTTATCCGGATGGTAATGGAATATGCTTCCTCCATCGGATTCTGTGTCTGCAATCTGGATTTTTCACCGATTAAGGGCCCGGAGGGCAATATAGAGTATCTTTTACATTTAAGCAGGGATGCAGGCAGAATACCTGCGGACATTGATGTGAACAATGTGGTGGCAGCCTCCCATGGAGCCTTGGATAAGTAGAGGATTGATGGTATGAAGCATTTTTTGATTGCAACCAATTATATAAAGGATGAGAATCTGGTTTTGACCACAAAGATTGAAAAATATATTGCCATGCATGGCGGAACCAGCAGAAGGGTAATCGGAGATACAAATGGAGAGATTTCCTATGAGATAGAGGATGCGGGGTCCTTTGACTGTATTATTGCGCTGGGAGGGGATGGAACCATCCTTAAGGTCAACAGGGATTTAAGAAGGCTTGAAATTCCAATTGTGGGAGTGAATCTGGGAACTCTGGGTTTTTTGACTGAAATTGAACCGGAGCAGGTTTTTCCGGTTATTGACCGTCTGTTGGCGGATGATTATGAGATGGAAGAGCGGATGAACATCAGTGGCGCAGTTTACAAAAATGAAAGCGGAACGCCTGTTCTTAAGGATGTGGCATTGAATGACATTGTGGTATCCCGCTCCGGATTTTCAAGGGTCATTGGTCTTAAGGTTTACGTAAATGGAAAGGTAATGGATATTTATGAGGCGGATGGTCTGATTGTCAGTACCCCCACCGGTTCTACCGGGTATAATCTGTCAGCAGGCGGTCCAATTGTTTCACCCAAAACAAGCCTTATGATTGTGACGCCTATTTCCCCCCATTCCCTTACCTCAAAAAGCATTGTTTTTTCCAGTGAGGATGAAATTGTAATTGAGGTGCTGAAAATGCGCAAGGCGCAGGAGGAAGAGGCGATTGTAAGCTTTGACGGCCAGCCGGGAACCCAGCTTTCCACCGGGGACCGGATTGTAATTAAGAAGTCCGGTGCTGTGACAAATATGGTCAAGCTCTTTGATGTAAGCTTTTATGAAGTGTTACGGGAAAAGATAACAAATCATTTCTGAGGTGTAAAATATGAAAGAAAAAAGACAGAATAAAATCAAAGAAATCATTGAAACAAAAAATATTGAAACCCAGGATGACCTGTTGGAAGAGCTTACGAAAGCCGGTTTTACCACAACCCAGGCGACTATCTCCAGAGATATCCGGGAGATGAAGCTTACCAAGGTACCGGATGGAAATGGCAGGCAGAAATATACCCTGATTCAGAGTGCAGATACGGATGTTATGGCAAAATATCATCAGGTTTTGAGTGCAGGCATTCTGGACATGGACTACGCAGGGAACATGATAGTTATCCATACGGTATCCGGAATGGCGATGGCAGTGGCAGCCGCTTTGGATAATATGAAATTTCAGGGATTTATGGGATGTATCGCAGGAGATGATACGATTTTTTGTGCTACAAGGAACGATGAATTTTGCAGGGAAATTATCAACGATATAAAAAAGGTAGCATCTGACGAGTAAGTTGGAGGTATAATATGCTATTAAATTTACATATTAAGAATATGGCGTTAATTGATGAAATTGACATCAATTTTGCGGATAATCTGAATATATTGACCGGAGAAACAGGAGCCGGAAAATCCATTGTAATCGATTCCATTATGCTGGCATTAGGCGGAAAAGCGCCGAAGGATTTTGTGCGGAAGGATGCCGAGTACGGGTTGGTGGAGCTTTTGTTTTCCATAGAGGATGAAGAGACTCTCCGAAGGCTTCAGGAGCTCTCTGTACCGGAAATGACGGATGGTGAGCTGGTGCTTTCCAGAAAAATAATAGGCAGCAGGAGTGTAAGCAAGATAAATGGAGAGACGGTAACGCTTGCCAGGGTCAGGGAGGTGGCAGCATTGCTGCTGGATTTGCACGCACAGCATGAACACCAGTCCCTGCTGGTTCCGGGAAACCATTTAAAATTATTGGACCGGTACGGTCATGAAACATTGGATTCCCTCAAACAAAAGGTGTCAGAGGCTTATAAAGAATATTCCCAATTAAAAAATGAACTTTCTGCAAATACTATGAATGAGGAAGAAAAGAAGCGCAAGCTGGATTTAATGGAATTTGAGCGCAACGAAATTGCAGGTGCAGGCTTAAAGCCCGGGGAGGATGCCGAATTAGAGGAATTGTACAAAAAAGCCTCCAATAGCAAAAATATAAGTGAAAGCTTATCAGCAGCCTACCGTTACGCGGAGGATACCGCATATGACGGTGTGGACCGGGCATTACGGGAGATGACAGCCGTTTCTGAATTTGATGGGGAGCTTCAGTCCATGACGGATATGCTTGCCACGGTATCTGACCTGATATCGGATTTTGGCAGAAGTGTGAGAGGGTATCTGGAAAATAACAGCTTTTCGGAAGAAGAATTTATACAGATAGAAGAGAGGCTTAATACAGTCAATCATTTAAAAGCCAAATACGGAAAGACAATTGAGGATGTATTATTATATGGAAAGAATCTGGAGCTGCAATATGATAAGCTGCTGCATCAGGAGCAGTATTTACAGGATTTGAAGGAAAAGCTTGCAGAGACAGAGAAAAAGCTGGAAAAGGCATGCCGGGATTTAAGCAGGGAACGGAAACGGATTGCGGAGCTGCTCTCCGGGAATATAACGGAAGCGTTGGTTGATTTGAATTTTCTGGATGTCCGTTTTGACATGGTGTTTGAACAGACGGAGCATTATTCTGCAGATGGCACAGACTATCCGTATTTTATTATCTCCACCAATGTTGGTGAGGAGATGAAGCCGTTATGGCAGGTAGCATCGGGAGGAGAACTTTCCCGGATTATGCTGGCAATGAAATCCTGTCTGGCGGATGCTGATAAGATAGAAACATTGATTTTTGATGAAATTGATGTGGGCATCAGCGGAAGAACCGCCCAGATGGTGGCAGAAAAAATTCACAGAATCGGAAAAACCCATCAGGTTATCTGTATTACCCACCTGCCACAGATTGCAGCCATGGCAAATCATCATTATCTGATTGAAAAACAGGTAAATAATGGAAAGACCATTACCCATATTTCAAAGCTGGATTCCCAGCAGGAAATTAAAGAGCTTGCAAGGCTGATAGGCGGCGTGGAGATTACCGATACGGTTATGCAGAGTGCAAAAGAAATGAAAGAATTGGCAGGTAAGGCAAAGGTTAACTGACTGAGATCTGTCTCTTATACACATCTGACGCTGCCGACGATCTT
>UQXF01000088.1 GCA_900544905.1 uncultured Clostridium sp. | reverse complement strand
GAGATGACGTCGAGTCTCGTGGGCTCGGAGATGTGTATAAGAGACAGGCCTTGCAGTTTTATATTTTCCCTTTCTCCAAGATTACTAGTTTGCTCTTTATATTCCTCTAAATCTAATTGTCCTACGGAATCAATAAATTTATATACACTTTCCTCCTCTATACTACTAAGGTGTCCAACTTCAAACCTGACTCTGCCTTCTAATTCTTGTGGTAAATCGATTTTGTACTTTTCTTTGATTCTTTTATTCATTTTTCTAAAATCGTGAAAAATGCTAATAGAAAATTCTTGTAAAAATTTATTATAAAACAAATAATCACTTAATAGATTTAAAAAATAACCTCGATTATAACTACTATCTAATCCTCTCTCTTGATAAAACCTATTCAAATCTGGTCTATGTGACGATTGTTCTCCATAATGTAATTTTGCTTTTTCAACTTTTAAGTTTCTTTTTATATCTGGTGCCAATATTCCTTTCATAAATTCTTCTTCGTTTTCCTCTGAATGCTTTTCCAGATATATTTTTGCAATAGCTAAATACATTACTAACGATGGCATAATTTTTCTCCATTTCTTTTCAACAACAGTTGTATTGTTTCTTAAAAATGTATCACAGGTGAACTTTCCCTTAGACTTTCCCTTGTGTTATATCTTTCCATAATGTTTTTCCAGCTACCAACATTATTCGGACCAACTCGATTTATAATTCTTTTTTCTTTAAATCAGATAAGTACCCTGCAATCGTTCTATCTGTAACATTCAATGCTATTCTCATCTATAGATACTTGAGGATTATCTGAAATCATCTTTAAATTTCATATGCCTTATATTTGACCGTCAAATGCGAATTTGTCGCATTACCATAAAAACGGTATGATTTTATATTTTACTTTCTTTTTGTATTCAATATATCCGTCTAAATCTTTTTCGAGCACCGCTTCTTCGTTCCTAATTCTCTTTGCAATAATTACAGGATAAGTAAGAAAAATAGCAAAAGAGATAATAGAACCAAGTACCAATGGCATTGAAAGAAACAAAATAATCGTTACAGTATACATAGGGTGTCGAACAATCCCATATAGTCCAGTATCAATGACCTTTTGCCCATTCTGAACTTCTATCGTTCGTGATAAGTAGGTATTTTCCCTTAATACCTCTGCATAAAGAAGATACGAAAATAAAAATATAGCTGCACCTACCCACGAAACCCAGTCTGATAACATAATCCACTTAAAACGAAAATTTAATCCTGCGATAACAAATCCTAAAAGAAACATTAAGCCGCTAAGTTTTATAACAAGACTTTGCTCTGCCTGTTCCTCTTTCGCATTCAAACGCTTTTTTAGCAATTCTGGATTTTTAATCATCATCACAATTCCTGCAAAAAACATTGGGATAAACAATATCCCCATGAATAGCCATGCGTTCCAATAATCGAATGTTCCTGCTGGTAAAAATATTAGTATTCCTATAATGACTACACCAAGTACAAATTTTAATATTGCTTGATATAACAGTCCTCTTGTCATTCTCAATCACTCCCTATAAACACCGATTTATCAATGTCTGTATACTTATCAATAATCTCCATCATCTCAGCTGGCGTTACAATAAAATCCCTTATTGGATAATGTTTCTGATTACCTGTTACCAGATAACAATCTTCGTCTCTCTTCTCCATGGCAACCTCATAAAATACCATAAGCACTTACCTTTTTCTTTCTGCTCTAACAGCTGATATTTCAGCATTAATTTCATCAAGAGACATCTCTGATACATCAGCAGCCTGCTCTCTCAACTCATAGAATGCGTTCTTAGCCTCTGCTCTTGTAATTGTTGTTTCTGGTAACGTTGCCTCAAAAGGAAGTCCTTTAACCATCTTACTTCTGGTCATAAACATACGGAAAGCTGTTGGTAAATCCATACCAAGAGCCTCATAAATCTCTGCAACCTCCTGTTTTAATGCTTTATCTGCACGAAATTGAATCAAAACCTGTTCTGCCATAATGATTCCTCCTTTATCATACTTTATGTATTTGTTTTGCATGTGTTTGTAATACTATTATATGTCAAAATCTAAATCTTATCAATAGAATCTGAAAATCTTCATCATGTTTTTAAACTTAATGAAGTTAAATGTATACCTTTAAACGACAGCTTACAGATAAGAAAAACTGCCCTTTGTGCTGAAGCATAAAGAGCAGTTTACTAATTCAAATTTTGTTCCAACAGCATTTCAGCCGGTGTACTACTTATTGGCAATGACAGCCGGGGCGGCAGACAAAGCTTCTCCTACTTAAACTTAGCAATGACCTCTTCATTTGCCTTCATTGCAGCCTCTTCCATTCCCTTCCGTTCCGCAAGAAGCTGTTCCTTAATCTCATCATGCTTCACTGCCATAATCTGGAGCGCCAGATAAGCAGCATTTTTACTTCCATTGATAGCAACGGTAGCAACCGGAATTCCGGATGGCATCTGAACAATGGACATTAACGCATCCATACCGTCTAATACGGAGCCGGAAAGCGGTACACCAATGACCGGCAGAACCGTCTGTGACGCCACAACACCAGGTAAAGCAGCAGCCATTCCGGCAGCCGTGATAATCACCTCTGTTCCGTCATGATTGGTCTCCTCAATAAACTTGGAAAGTCCCTCATGTGCTCTGTGTGCGGACAAGCATCTGACATTAACCTCCACACCATATTTTTTCAAAACCTCTACAGCCGGTTCTACTTTGGATAAATCACTGGTAGAACCCATAATAATTGCAGCCTTCATATTCGTATCCTTTCTTGTATATATTTATATAGGCGTTTGCGAAACGCATTATTTCAAAATGTGAGTTGTGCAAATGTAACAAATTTATGTTTGCAGGACATTTGAGAACGCCAGTGATTAGCGAGGTACTTTCGAGCTTAGCACTGCTGCGTTCTCAATTAAGTGCAAACGGTCCGGAAAACATATTTGTTACATTTGTACAACGTTCGGCTTCAAAATCAGAGTTTCGCAATTACCTAATATATTTATATTCATGCACAGTATGGAATCGAACCATAGTTTTCTTCTTGAGGGGAAGACGCCTTACCATTAGACCACTGTGCAGGCCGGGCAGGAATCACTGCTTCTTTCTCTTAGCGGGAGAATATCTTAAATATAGACCACCGGCTTCATTAGTATATCAATTATCCGTAAAACCGTCAATCTGCGTTTTCTTTTACAATATCTGCAAGATACCTGGAAGCAGTATTCGAATATTCTTTCAGCAAATAGTGGCAATGACGGATTTTCAGCCCCTCTTCTTCCTGTAGCAGACCATGCTGCTGGTATAATTTCAGATTATAAATATTGTTCTTTTGTACCGCCAGTTCAACCGCTTTATTGATATGTTGCTTAAGAAATATAACTGCTTTTTTCTGATATTTTCCATGCCAATTTATCACAATACGTACCGCCATCTCTATCTGCTCCCCTAATGTTGTAAGTTCCATCATTATTTCATAATACTCCTCTATATTCAGGGAAAAATAGAATTGCCCATCCGTTCCTCTTGTATAGGCAATACATAATTTCTGCGGGACACACTCCCATAACCGGCTCACAGGAAAATAGATTTCTCTATCTGAAGCCATCGTTCCACCATATCTATCAACAATTTTCAGTTTACGAAAACGTTGCCAGCCTCTTTTATCTTCTCTGTCAGATATGATTTCTGATTGTAACAAAGCCCGGCAGAACATATTGGTTCCCCGTCCCCCAATGCTTCCAAATGCATCCTTTCCAATCGATAAAAAATCCCATTTACTGCATTCTTCAAAAACAACCTTTTTAAGATGATATGCATTGATAAAAGCTCGTTTCCGGATGATTTTTACCGATAGCGGAATCTCTAATTGTTCGATATCCCAATTGGACTTTAATACCTCCTCCCCAATGACACAGACACCTTCCGGAATTCTTATGGGTTCGTGATTGTGAGGAGAATTTATCCGTAACAAAATATGGTCTAATATTACAAATATGGAAAATTCAATATACGGTGTTTCCCGAAATGCGGCTCCATTTACCTGAATTGAAGAACATTTATTTCTTTCCGTTACGGCTCCAAGTGTTACTGTTCTTAGCTGCCTGCATTTTCCAAAAGCATTATCCTCAATCCTCAAAATATTCCCTGGTAATTCTACCTCAGTAACAGCAGACTCATAAAATGCTTCCTCCCGTATCGTTCTTACCGTTTCCGGCAAAAGAACACCTCTTATATTCTTCTTTGCAAACGCCCTTCTTCCAATTACACGGACAGGCTTACCATTAATATATGCCGGAATAACCGGATATTCTTCCAAGCCTTTATAGGACATGATTTTACAATTCTGTCCATTAATACGAAAAAAATAGCCCCTTTCATTGGCTTCCCGGGCAGTCATTCGTATGTTTCCTTTCCTATCCCGTTCTTTCCGCCCTTTATCTAAGCCTCTTCCTTCTTTCATTTTGAAAGATATACCTTTGTTTTTCCTGTTTGTAAACCATGTCATTTTTCCTATTTCCCCTATCTCAATACTCCACTATCTTATAATCCTTCAACAGGCTGCCCGCATCTCTAATAACATCTTCATTCAGCTTTGTATATACTGGATAACAGATTCTGGCTGCCGCATCTTCAAAGGTTAAATACTGTTTAAAATCCATACTTGCATTATAACCGGAAGGAAATTGGTTGGATACCCATCCCGGGTCTACACTATACATAAAAATCCGTTCTTTCTCATATTCCATACTAAGCGAATGCGTCATCATGTTCAGAGATGCCTTAGCCATATTCGTATGCACATGTCTGGATAATTTTTTTCTATGGTTAAATTTACCCTCTACGGAAGAAACATTGATAATGAATTTATTCTTATGAGAACTTTTCTTCATACATTCCTTTAACTGTCCCACCAGAATAAATGGCGCTGTCACATTAATCAATTGTACCTCGAGCATTTCCTGTACACTAATCTCATCTGCCTTTGCAACCCACGAATTATACATTGGACTCTCCTCTTTTATCCCCAATTCCGTCCCCTGCTGCATCAGCATGTAATCCGGCTGCTTATAATCTGACACCTTTGAAATCAGCTGACAAGTTACTTTATCCCTGTAAAGTTGTTTCATCTGCTGCTCCTGTTCCTCTAACTGTAAATAATATGTACCGGTCTTTTTTATCGTTTGTGCAGCATTATTAACCAGTATATCCAAACCTTCCGGCAGTATCTCATAAATAAAATCCAGCAGCTCATTCAACCTGTTTACACACATCAAATTAAAGCCATAAATAATAAGACGGTCTTTAAAATTCTCATAATCCGATTCATTGGAATATCTGTCCAGTGCATCGTATGGATATCTGGTAATTACAATTACCTTGGCACCATCCCGAAGCAGACGCAATGCAGTAGCATAACCAATTTTAATCCGGCCACCTGTCACTACAGCTGTATATCCTGTTAAATCCACATGAAGCGCTTCCATTTCCCGATTTATTTGTTTACACGCATCACAGATTCCATAGCCTGCCATATTCCGTTCATGACACATTAAGCATTTTCGCATATACGTTCCCTTCTTATCCCTTTGATTTCAATATATTCTTATCTACCGTCAATTCAATAATTGAACCACCCACGTATCTGACAGCTCCGATACAATAGCTGGCACTAAATTTATCCAACTCTTACACTTGTTTAATATAATTGCATCACTGGATATCACCCCTGGCAGTTTTTCCAGCACCCTGTCCACATCATTTATAACCTCTACAGACACATCAAAATCGTACTCATCTGCAATCTGCAAAATCAAAGCCTTTAACCTTCCGGAATTCGATACCGGCGCATCCAGATAAAATATTGCTTTACTAATTTCAAGTTCCTGTAACCGATTCAAAATCAAATGAACCGCCTGTTCAGTTTTATCAATAATCCGGTAGGTTCCCCGAAGCCCCGCCAAATCCCTGATTGTACCATCACTGCAATGAAACAGCAAAGAACCGGATAGCGCAACCTCCAGAGAAATTATCGTATTAAAGCCATCAATATGCACTGTCATTCCCTTTGCTTCTCTTATCCGTTTATCTTTCCGTTTTTGTACATCTTCTTTACAGGATACACTTCTTGCCAACGCCAGACGCCGTCTTTCCGAAAACATATAGTGGTTACCAACAAATGTAGTGGCATTCTTAACCGCATATCCACGCTCCAACAGATACTGGGTATCCTTTGCTGCTTCTTTTAAATGTTCTAACTGTGTGCCGGTAAATTCCTTTTGGTCACTGGGAACATAACCCCTTTTTACAATCTTTCTCCTATCCATATTTTCCCGCCTTTTCCGCTTGTATTTACCAAGTATTTATATTATACCACAAGGGCATATATTCTCACTAATCTCATACTGCGCTTCGCTTGTATTCGCTAAGTGTTCATATTATACCACAAGGGCATATTTATGTTCCACCGGATTTTTATCATCCCAGTAACACATCCAGTACCATCATAACCACAAATCCAGCCATAACACCAAACGTAGCAAGACTCTTGTTATCTTTAAAGGACTCCGGAATCAGCTCTGAACAGACAACCGAAATCATTGCACCGGCAGAAAAGGATAATACAAACGGTAAAATCAGCTGCACCTTAAGGGCAAACAATACGCCGATTACACCTGCCACCGGCTCCACAATTCCGGAAAACTGCCCAGCTAGAAAACTTTTCCACCGGCTCATTCCCTCTCTTCTAAGGGGCATTGCCACACAGGTTCCCTCCGGAAAATTTTGTATGCCAATACCAACAGCCAGCATTACAGCTCCCACAAGAGAAGTACCACTCCCGGAAATAGCGGCACAGCCAAACGCCACACCAACCGCCAGTCCTTCGGGAATGTTATGCATCGTCACTGCTGTTGTCACCATGACACACCGAAGCCAGCCTTCTCCTTTGTCTTTGCAGCACCTTCTTCCATTCAGCACACAATCCGACAGCATAATAAATACGCCGCCGCTGACAAAACCAACCGCTGCATGCAATGCAGGATTTCTCCCAAGCTCTCTTGACAATTCAATTGCTGGATTTAATAAAGACCAATAAGAAGCAGCAATCATCACACCTGCCGCAAAACCCATCATAATATCCATCAATTTCTGGTTCACCGATTTAAAAAAGAAAACCAGAGACGCTCCCAGAACAGTGACGCCATAAGTAAATAATGTAGCACACAATCCCTGATATACCGGTTCTAAATGCACAAACCAATTCCACACAGTCCACACTCCCGGCAGAAACCATTATATGATTTTCTGCCTTTCAGCCCTTACTCCTATTCTATTCATTTTTGATGAACCGGTGAATCAGCGTAAAAAAATACACAAATTTGCTTAGCTGCCATTTCTGACGCTAATCACAAATTTGTGTATTTACTGCTAATTATCCTGAACATCCTCGCTTAGTGAGCAGCCTTGGAAAATGTTTACTGTCCTACAATATATGCATTTATTTCTGTATCATTGTCATCATAATAACTACAGTTAAATAAATATTCCGAGCTGCCCTTCACCATGGCAAAGGCTGCCTTTCCCTCTGTAAAGGTATCTCCCGCATAAAATGTATTCATTTCCGGCTCTTCCGAAATATCCCATACCGTGGATAGTCCAATATACCCGGCAATTGCACCGGAATCCTCCAAATTACATAAGCTTAAATCCACATCTGTATCGGTTATGCCCCATTCTGCCTCCGGAAAATCTGCCGGGAAATAGCTTTCATATGTAACAATGCAATACTCTAAATCATCCTGTTCCAATTCCGACAATTGCCACACATGTCCTTCTTCATTGTATTTATCTACCATCTTCTGGGCTTCCTCACCACGGATAACCCCGGTAATCCTAAAATACATTGTATGGTCCTGACTGTCCTGGGCAGAATATTTCACAGTCTCCACCCATTCACCGAGCTGAGCCGGATTCTCTAAGGTTGCTTCCACCGCTGTAACATCCGACGAACCAGAATCTGTATTCTCTTTTGGCTCCTCTTCCGCATCTGTTACCTCTTCTGTATCTGCTTCTTCTTCCGTTTCCTGATTATCGTCAGAAACAGCCTGCTCCTGTGTAGTAGTCTCTGTATCCTTTACCTCTCCACCATTGCCACAGCCTGCAAGCAGCGAAGCACAAAGCACCGTTGTCAATGCCAATGAAATTAATTTTCTTCTCATAAACTTATCCATTCCTTTCCCTTATGTTTTTCACATATGCATCATCTGTTTTTAAGCCTGTCACCGCTTATCCCTGTTTTTTTTGTGATGAATTTATTTTCTATTTCACCCCATTTCTATTTTAGTAATCATAACGCTTCCATTTTACCTCATTTAATTTGTGAGTTTTAAACGAACTGACACCCTCCGGATTCTTGACATTTCATTTTTGCAAGAATACAATATAATTTAGTTAATTATACATATCACATGGAGATTACACATGTCAATCATGATACATGATGGTCGCACCAACGACCTATATCACACCTTAACAAAATGCGAAGACATTGATGATTTGCGGATTTTTCTGGATAAACACAGCGAATATTTTACAAACTGGAAAGCATTTATCAACTATCTGCTTGATTCCGGCGGATATTCCTATACGAAATTTGCCCGGTTATGCGGCATAAGCCGGAACACCATTATCTCCTGGTGTGAAAATGGGAAAATTCCGAGAAGCCGTGAACAATTTATCCGTATCGGATTTGCAGTCGGCATGTCCGTTTCCGAAATAAATGATTTTTTACAGCGGTATGGAAAATATCCGAAATTAAATGCAAAGAATATTGAGGATGCCGTCGCCATTTTTTCTATATCCAACAATCTAAGCTATAACCAGTGCATGGAACTCAAGGAACACTTTTCTTCTATTCTCTGCGATGTTTTAAACCAGCGGAAGGCAAAGAAAAGCACAGGATATAGCTATTTTTCAACAGCACAGTTAGAACATGAACTGATTTCTATCAAAACATTGCTGGACTTTGAGACATTTATAGAAAAAAATGCAAACACATTTGCTAACAGCTATGTAAAACTGCTGGACTTTATAGACAGTTATATTGCTCTCAATACAATCAGTTCCGGTGAAAGACCCGGCACATTAAATTCTTTTCTGGAAGAAAATATTAATAATCCTGCCATTATTACCGGCTTTAATACAATGATAAGCAAGCTGCGGTGCTATGGAACGGTTCCCTCACGGATTCATCTGATTGCTTTAGGCATCCATTTCCGTATGACGCCGGATGACATCAACACCATGTTATGCTTTGCAGGTATGGAACCCCTTTGCGTCAGGGACAAGCTGGAAAGTATTATCCTGTTTGCCGCCGAATGTGCAATCATCGAAAATCCTGAAATTGAATTTTCAAATGCATTTTTACTAAGGCAATATACGCAAAATGCAGAATTGAAAGAAAAGTGCAATTTGGTTATAAATAAATTTGAAATTTCAAACTACAAACTCGGCAACAATACTGATTTGTTTGAATACATAACCAATACTCTTTTTAATATAGATTCTGATATCACAGATGAAATACTATATCTGCTTGGGAAAAAGCAAAATTCTCCATGACAGCAGGAAAATGCAGGCAGGCTTATGCCCAACCTGCTGTATACGCAAGAATAAATAACCGAGGTGTAATGTTATGCTCTCATCAAAAGATGACAAATTCCTTCGTTCCAGACAGCCGTTCTTTCTAAAATGGTATTTAGGCGATATCATTGGAGAGGGAAGCTCCGGAACGGTATATGAAATAACAGACAGTGAAGGAAACCATTGTGCCCTTAAGATTATTCCCATTACAATTAATGATGGAACCACTTCCCTTACCTTACAAAACCAGAACTCCATTTCAACAGAAGCATATCTGAAAGAAATAACCAGTGAAATTCTTTCCGAGGTCAGGGTCATGCAAACATTAGAGCACAATGGGGGAATCGTAAAATATCATGAATATGATGTAATAGAGGCACCGGATTCCTCATTCCGTTTTATTTTAATAAAAATGGATTTGTTACAGCCCCTCAATAAAACTGTGCGCATAAGAGAATCGGAATTTTCTGAAAGAGAAGTGGTCACCATGGGAATCGATTTGCTGACTTCCCTGTCAGAATGCAGAAAGCACAACATTATCCACCGGGATATCAAGCCCTCTAATATTTTTGTCACAGAGGATAACCGGTATTTGCTGGGGGATTTCGGCAGTGCAAGGCTTTTAGAAAAGACCATGATGGCATCCCATAAGGGGACGCTTGCCTACATGGCTCCTGAAATCGCTGCGGGACAAACCTTTAATTCCACCGTGGACATTTACTCCCTGGGAATTATGATGTACCAGCTGTTAAACAACTGTAGACTGCCTTTTTTAAATGATTCCTTTAAATTTACCGACATTGAAACAGCGGTAGAAAAGAGACTTTCCGGCGCTCTTTTACCATGCCCGGAGAACGCTGATGAAGAGCTTGGAAAAATAATACGTAAAATGTGTGCCTATTCCCCAAAGGACCGGTATACTTCTCCGGAAGAATGTCTGAAGGACTTGAAAGACTATCTCAAATATGGAAAATCCGGAAGAAAAAACATAATAAAAATCAAACCTCTTGCCATTTCTGCAATCCTGCTTGTCCTGTTGCTGCTTACGGGAAGTACATTTATCAAAACACCCGAACCGGAAAGTACCGCCGGTATTACCTCCGGAAATGTCAATTCATCCGGCGCAATTGCCAGTGATGACAATTGGCTGTACTACAGCCAGGATGTATCCGGAGAGCGGGGTGTCCGTGTTTCAAAGGATGGCAGCCAAAAAGAGGTGCTTTGCAATTATACCATGCACGATATCAATGTAACGGATGATTACCTGGTCTTTTCATCACGCTGCACACCAATTGATACCCCCGAAGGACCTTCCTACACATGCATTACCGGGTTATACCGGATGAACAAAGACGGCAGTGATTTTACCTGTCTTGATAGCGATTCCGCTCTGAATCCTGTGGTATATGGTGAATATGTTTACTACTTTAAATGTATTGAGGATTCAAATATTCTCAGCCGAATACCAATTACAGGGGGAACAGCGGAAACCCTTGCCGAATTTGACAAGTATACCTTCCATTTTTATCCTTATGAAGACCAGTTATATATTTACGACAATGAGGCATACCAGCTAATTGCATTAGACCCTGATAAAGGAACAAAAACCGTTATTATAAACCAGTCAATAGGAGATTTCTGCATTGAAAACGGACTTCTTTACTGTTCACCACCGGGTCCTAAAGGTTTTAATAATGAAATATATATCCACAAAATCAACGCTTCTGCACCTACTGCCATAAACCTCGAAAATGCCGCTATTATCACCTTTCCCTATCCGATATACGAGTTTAATGTCAGCAATGATGTCATATATGCCACTTCAAACGTGACCGCTTCCTGGAATAACGAAGCAGACCGGGATGGCATCTGGCGGGTCAACAATGACGGCAGTGATTTAGAACAAATCTATACCGGTAATGCCTTACAGCTTCAGATTATCGATGAAACAATTTATTTCGAGGATAATGCAGATATATACCGTATGGATTTGAATGGAAAGAACCTTTCTGCATTTGAGGATATCACTCTATTTTATATGCTGGATTAATGTTTTCATAAAAAAACAACAGACTCCCTGCACTTCATTACAAAGTGCAAGGAGTCTATTAAAATGCTAATTAATATTTAATTCCACCAATCCGATATCTTACTTATCATTGATTGCAGCCTGTGCAGCAGCTAATCTTGCGATAGGTACACGGAATGGAGAACATGATACATAGTTAAGACCTACCTTATGGCAGAACTCGATAGAAGATGGGTCTCCACCGTGCTCACCACAGATACCTAACTCAAGGTCTGGGCGAACTGCGCGACCCTTCTCAACTGCCATCTGGATTAACTGGCCAACACCAGTCTGGTCTAACTTAGCAAATGGGTCATTCTCATAAATCTTTGTATCATAGTAAGCATCTAAGAACTTACCGGCATCATCACGTGAGAAGCCAAATGTCATCTGTGTAAGGTCATTTGTACCGAAGCAGAAGAACTCAGCATCCTTAGCAATCTGGTCTGCTGTAAGGGCAGCTCTTGGAATCTCAATCATGGTACCTACCTGGTACTTCATATCAGAGTTTTTCTCTTTCTTAACTAAGTCAGCTGTCTCAACAACAACATCCTTAACAAACTTAAGCTCTTTCTCCTCACCAACAAGCGGAATCATGATTTCAGGAACGATGTCCTTACCAGTCTCCTCTGCAACCTCGATAGCAGCTTCCATAACAGCTCTTGTCTGCATCTTAGCGATTTCCGGATACGTAACAGCAAGACGGCATCCACGATGACCCATCATAGGGTTGAACTCGTGAAGAGAATCACATTTTGCCTTAACTTCCTCTACTGTAAGTCCCATATCTGCAGCTAATGCCTTGATATCCTCTTCCTCTGTAGGAACAAACTCATGAAGAGGTGGGTCTAAGAAACGAACTACCATTGGCATTCCATCAAGAGTCTTATACATAGCCTTGAAGTCAGCCTTCTGGAACTCGCCGATTGCCTTAAGAGCTTCTTCTCTCTGCTCTACTGTATCAGAAAGAATCATACGGCGGAACTTCGGAATTCTCTCCTCACCGAAGAACATATGCTCTGTACGGCAAAGTCCGATACCCTCAGCACCTAACTCAACAGCTTTAGCTGTATCTGCAGGTGTATCGGCATTGGTACGTACCTTTAACTTTCTATACTTGTCTGCCCAAGCCATAACACGGCCGAACTCACCAGCGATAGAAGCATCAACGGTCTTGATATCACCCTCGTAGATGTTACCTGTTGTACCGTCAATTGAGATGTAATCTCCCTCTTTGAAGGTCTTTCCAGCCAATGTGAACTGCTTGTTCTCCTCATCCATGTTGATGTCTCCACAACCGGATACACAGCAGGTACCCATACCACGGGCAACAACGGCTGCATGTGATGTCATACCACCACGAACAGTTAAGATACCCTCTGAAGCCTTCATACCTGTAATATCTTCCGGAGATGTCTCAAGACGTACCAATACGACTCTCTCTCCCTTTTCCTTCCATGCAACTGCGTCATCTGCTGTAAATACAACCTTACCGCAAGCTGCACCAGGAGAAGCACCAAGACCCTTGCCAAGTGGTGTAGCACTCTTCAAAGCTGCTGCATCAAACTGTGGGTGAAGAAGGGTATCTAAGTTACGAGGGTCAATCATAACAACTGCTTCTTCCTCTGTCTTATGTCCCTCATCTACAAGGTCACATGCAATCTTAAGAGCTGCCTGAGCAGTTCTCTTACCATTACGGCACTGTAACATGTAAAGCTTCTTGTTCTCTACTGTAAATTCCATATCCTGCATATCATGATAGTGATTCTCAAGGATATCACAAACCTTGATAAATTCAGCATATGCCTCTGGGAATTCCTGCTCCATCTGTGCGATTGGCATTGGTGTACGAACACCCGCAACTACGTCCTCGCCCTGTGCATTCTTAAGGAACTCACCCATAAGCTTCTTCTCACCAGTAGCAGGGTCACGGGTAAATGCAACACCAGTACCAGACTCGTCATTTAAGTTACCAAATACCATAGGCATTACATTAACTGCAGTACCCCATGAGTAAGGAATATCATTATCTCTTCTGTAAACGTTTGCACGTGGGTTGTCCCATGAACGGAATACAGCTTCAATTGCTAACTTCAACTGCTCTACCGGGTCAGAAGGGAAATCTGTTCCTAACTGGCTCTTGTACTCAGCCTTGAACTGCTCTGCCAATGTCTTCAAATCAGCAGCAGTAAGCTCTACATCATACTGAACCCCCTTCTCTTCCTTCATCTTATCAATGAGCTGCTCGAAATACTTCTTACCAACTTCCATAACAACATCAGAGAACATCTGAATGAAACGTCTATAAGAATCATATACAAAACGCTCAAACTTTGGATCTGGGTTACCGGCAATCATAGCCTCTACTACTTCGTCATTCAAACCTAAGTTCAAAATTGTGTCCATCATACCTGGCATAGATGCTCTGGCACCTGAACGTACAGATACTAACAATGGATTCTGGTGATCACCGAACTTCTTGCCGTTAATCTCCTCCATCTTCTTAACACCTTCCATAGCCTGTGCCATAATCTCATCATTAATCTTACGACCATCCTCATAGTACTGTGTACAAGCCTCTGTAGTAATAGTAAAACCCTGTGGTACCGGAAGACCGATGCTGGTCATCTCAGCAAGGTTGGCACCCTTACCACCAAGCAGATTACGCATGCTCATGTCACCTTCACTGAACATATACTGTCTCTTATACACATCTCCGAGCCCACGAGACTCGACGTCATCTCG
>UQXF01000087.1 GCA_900544905.1 uncultured Clostridium sp. | reverse complement strand
CGGCACCTAAGTACTGACGGCTCCAAAGTACCCTGTTTGTGAAGTTGTTTATTTTACACAACTTTGCTTTTGAAAACAGGGAGTTTCGCAATTACCTATTTTGGTTAAAAGGAAAGGAGAAAAAATGGATAGTGAAATAAGAGCACAGGAGAAAAGTAATAAGATGGGAACAGAGCCGGTTGCAAAGCTTATGGCGACGGTGGGACTTCCCATTGTATTATCGATGATGCTGCAGGCGGTCTACAATATTGTGGACAGTGCATTTTTATCGAATATGAAGGAGGCAGGAGAACAGGCGCTGACTGCACTGGGGCTGGCATTTCCAATCCAGCTTCTGATGGTGGCGGTTGCCATCGGAACCGGAGTGGGTACAAATGCACTTCTGGCAAAGAGCTTAGGACAGGGAAACCGGAAAAAAGCAAGCGAGGTTGCTGGAAATGCAATATTTCTTGGAATTATAATCTGTATTATATTTATTATATTTGGATATGCCGGGGTGCCGGTCTATGTTAACTCCCAGAGTGCCGGAGGAGCCATCAGCGAAACAGTACTTTTAATGGCAATTGATTATCTGCAGATTTGCTGCTGTATTTCCGTGGGCATCATTTTCTTCTCGATTTTTGAGAAGATGCTTCAGGCGACAGGGCGCTCCCTGTATTCAACCATTGCACAGATTACAGGCGCTGTCGTAAATATTATATTTGACCCGATATTGATTTATGGCTGGCTTGGATTTCCGGAGCTGGGTGTCAGAGGTGCGGCATATGCCACCGTTGCAGGGCAGATTGTATCCGCAATCCTGGTACTGGTATTCCATCTGAAGATGAATACGGAAATCGACAAAAGCGTTAAATACATGAAACCATCATGGCCAATTATCAGGGAAATATATGCAATCGGTCTTCCGGCTATCATTTCCCAGGCACTGCTTACGGTTATGACCTATGGCTTAAATATTATTCTGGGTAAGATTAAGGATGTCGGGGAAAATGTGGTAACGGTATATGGACTTTACTGTAAAATCCAGCAGTTGATTATTTTTGCTGCAGTGGGACTGCGGGATGCCATTACGCCGATTGTTTCCTTCAACCAGGGTATGCGTGACAAAAAACGTGTAAAGGAAGGGATTCGGTATGGTCTTGCCTACACGGCGGTTCTTATGATTATCGGACTTGTTATTATAGAGGTATTTGCCAAGCCGCTTACGGGATTTTTCTCACTGTCGGATACCACCTTTGATTTATGTGTCGACTGTATGCGGATTGTATCACTGGCATTTATTTTTGCCGGGCTAAATATTGCGTTACAGGGTGTATTCCAGGCGCTGGAATGTGGCATTGAATCCCTGGTGATTTCCATTGGCAGACAGGTGTTGTTTATACTGCCTGTTGCCTGGATTTTTGTACAGTTTATTGACGGTGTATCAAATGTATCTATGGTATGGTGGACATTCCTGATTGGTGAGGCAATCACGTTAATCTGCGGAATTGCCATGTATATCCGGGTATCAAAAAAGAAAATAAATGTATTGGAGGGTTAGCTTATGAACAAGATTATTACGATAGGACGTGAATTTGGAAGCGGCGGGAGAACCATTGCAAAAATGACAGCAGAACGGTTAAATATACCATGCTATGATAATGACCTGCTGCTGAAGATAGCCGAGGAAAGCGGGTTTGACAAGAATTTTGTGGCGGAAAAGGGAGAGAATACTTCCCTTGGCAGTATCATTGCCAGAGGACTTTCCGGGAGAAACGGATACAATAACATGAATGCGGAGAATTATTTATGGCAGGTACAGCGGAAGGTTATTTTAAAGCTTGCAGAGCAGGAGTCCTGCGTTATTGTAGGCCGGTGTGCAGATTATATCTTAAAGGATAAAGCGGACTGCCTTAGAGTGTTCATTTATGCCGATATGGACAAGAGGGCAGAGCGTATTGTGTCTGTCTATGGTGAAAGCAATGAGGCGCCGGAGAAGCGGTTAAGGGATAAGGATAAGCGGCGCAGTGCATTTTACTATTATCACACAGATGTGGAGTGGGGAGATGTACACAATTATCATATCTGCCTGGACAGTGGTCTTTTGGGATTTGAAAAATGCATTGAAATTATCAGTTCTTTATATTAAGAACAGGGCAGACTGCCATCGTTGGTGTTATCCGGGGATGGCAGTTTTACAATAATCCCACACCGTCTAGCAGAATTTTGGTGCCGATTATAATTAAGATAATTCCGCCGCAAAGCTCCGCCTTGGACTGGTATTTAGTACCAAAAATGCTTCCGATTTTTACACCGATTGCAGACAGTACAAAGGTGATAATACCGATAAAGGAAACTGCTGGTACAATCTGAACCTTTAAAAAGGCAAAGGTTACCCCCACGGCAAGAGCGTCTATACTGGTGGCAACTGCGAGTAAAAACATGGATTTAACAGTCATGGAAGCATCCAGATGTTCTTCTTTTTCAAACGATTCTTTTATCATATTTCCACCGATAATCACTAACAGGGCAAAAGCAATCCAGTGGTCATATTTTGTAATCATGTCGGCAAAAAAGCTGCCCAGAAAATATCCAATCAGGGGCATTAATGCCTGAAATCCGCCGAACCAGATACCGGCAATACACATGTGTTTTGGGGTGATTTTTCCAAGAGATAATCCTTTACAAATTGATACTGCAAATGCGTCCATTGAAAGTCCAATGGCAAGTACGAAAAGTTCTGCAATTCCCATACGCTTTTTTTCTCCTTTTATTGTGGTTGTGGAATATTATTTATGAGGGGCTAAAAATAATCAGGAGTACAAGCTCCATAAAAAAAGACCCATAGACAGCCTGACTGCTGTCCATGAGTCTCATCATTCATATCAATAGCCGGATGAAAGTTATACCGGGTACCGCATTGCAGGGATAATTGTAGATAAATAAATGCTGCACGGGTTC
This sequence comes from uncultured Clostridium sp., assembly GCA_900544905.1. Lineage (GTDB taxonomy): Bacteria > Bacillota > Clostridia > Lachnospirales > Lachnospiraceae > CAG-590. The sequence goes on along the minus strand of UQXF01000087.1, from coordinate 11,605 downwards.
CATTATGTCGATATAACTATACGCAATCTGCGTACCGATTACTCCCTCTAAACATTAAATGGATTGTATCATAATGATAAAAATTTATCAAGTAGGTTTTTGGGGAAAATAAGTTTTTTCGGAAAGAGTAATACAAAAATAGGTTTATATGTGCTACAATCATGAAAAAGACAGAAAAGGGAGAATCAGTTGTAATGAATCCAACGGTTAGTATTATTATACCAATCTATAATGCGGAGAAAAATCTGCGGCGGTGTATTGAAAGCGTTTTGAAACAGGAATATACAAATTTTGAATTAATATTAGTAGATGACGGAAGCAGTGATTCCTCTGGTGCAATCTGTGACGAATACAGGGAAAAAGAGCACCGGATTCGGGTTATCCATAAAAAAAATACAGGAGTGTCTGACAGCCGGAACATTGGAATTTCAATGGCACAGGGGGAATATATCCAGTTTCTGGACAGTGATGACTGGATTACCTCCGAAGCCACAGGGCTGATGGTGCGCATGGCAGAAGAGCATCACTGTGACATGGTTATTTCAGATTTTTACCGGGTGGTTGGAGAGCGGGTATCCCATAAGGGCGACATACCGGAAGAGGGAGTTCTCTCCAGAGTGGAATTTGCCTCTTATATGCTGGAAAAGCCGGCGGATTTTTATTATGGCGTGCTATGGAATAAGCTTTATAAACGGGAAATTATTGAAAAGCACCAGCTCCGCATGGATAAGGATATCAGCTGGTGTGAGGATTTTATGTTTAATCTGGAATATATCCGCCATATTGAGCAGGTATATGTGTCAAGGGTACCATTTTACTATTATGTGAAGACGAAAGGTTCCCTGGTCAGCCATAATATGGGTATGTCCAAAACGGTTCAGATGAAACGGACAGTATTCCAATGCTATAATGCATTTTGCAAAGATATTTTTGATGAGGACGATTACGAAAAAAACCGCATTTATGTGTACCGTTTTTTGGTGGATGCGGCGGCGGATGGAATTGTCCCGCCAACGATTCTTCCGGGAACATTTAAGCTTGGTAGTGAACGCATACAGGTGAGCGTAGATGCCTTAGACGGGGAAGGGATGCTGTTGGATTTGTACAGGGAGCGTAAGCTGCTGGACCGCCGTCTGCAGATTGTAGCTTTGAAAAATGAACTGACCCTGGAGGAAATGAAGCTGATTTTATATCTTTCACAATCCTATAAAATATTTGATTTAAAGGAGGCGTCTGAGGTATTAAATGTTTCAAAAAGGGAAGTGCGCAGAGCAGTCTCAAAGCTGGAGGCCAAAAAGCTGATAGAGGTAAAGGGGCAGCGGGGAAAGAAGAATCCGGAGGAGAAAAGAGAAAAAGAAAAGAAGACAAAAAATGATAAAAGGATAAAGGGAGAAAACCGTAGAAAAGAGGATAAGAAGGTCAAAGAGGAAAAGGATTTGGAGCCTATTACGGAGATTGCGCTTTTACCGATGACAGAAACGATTTTGAAAGATTTGGCAGAGGAAAATAACCGGCTGGAGCAGATGAAGCTGGCAGGTTTTAGCGAGGAAGAGCTGGAGCAGTATGCTCTGTTGTCAGAACGGGTAAAGCAGAATATTCGGAATTCGTTAAAGTAATTTTGTGAACTGTGTCTGCATAGAAAGTGTGCACGATAATAAAGCAGTCGTGGAGGGAGGAATGAAAGCATGAGAAGAAAGGCAACCATGTTTGCAATACTGGCAGCGGCATTTTACGCAATTAATGTACCACTGTCAAAGGTTTTGATGGCACATATTGAGCCAACGATGATGGCGGCATTTTTATATCTGGGAGCCGGAGCAGGTTTGTTATTATATAGCTTTATTTGCAAAATGCTGGGAAAAGAGACGGTGAAGGAGCCGCTGACCAGAAAGGAATTACCATATACAGTGGCAATGGTGGTACTGGATATTATCGCACCAATTCTGCTGATGTTTGGAATTACGAAAACCAATTCTGCCAATGTCTCCCTGCTTAATAATTTTGAAATTGTGGCAACCACATTAATTGCATTTTTTATTTTTAAAGAAGTGATATCAAAAAGGCTGCGACTGGCAATTATCCTGGTGACGGTGGCGAGTATTATTCTTGGATTTGAAGGAGCTGAAAGTTTTTCCTTTAATGCAGGCTCGTTACTTGTGTTAGGCGCCTGCATCTGCTGGGGCTTTGAAAACAATTGTACGAAAATGCTGAGCAGTAAAAGTTCAATTGAGATTGTGATGATTAAAGGATGCTTTTCCGGGCTGGGAAGTCTGGTGATTGCACTGTTGACCGGGGAGCAGATTCCCGGAATAAAATGGATTTTTGCAGTTCTGGTTTTGGGCTTTGTCGCCTATGGCTTGAGCATTGATTTCTATATTATGGCGCAAAAGGAGCTTGGAGCGGCTAAGACCAGCGCTTATTATTCAATTGCCCCGTTTTTGGGGGTGGCATTCAGTGTATTGCTGCTGGGAGAACGACCGGATTTTCAGTTCTTTGCAGCACTGGTGATAATGGTGGCGGCAACCATATTGATGATAAAGGATACAATTACCCTGCAGCATACCCATGAGCATGCACATACCCACACCCATGAACACAGACACGGGGATTTGGTGCATACCCATGAACATACGCATTATCATACTCATACCCATGTTCACGAAGGGAATGAAGAATCGCATACCCACCATCATAAAGATTTGGAAGGGCATAATCATTTACATGCAGTATGAAGAAGCTCTGCATGATACCGGATTTTCTAGAACCCTGTGGTGGGTGCGCTGGTACATAATGCAGGCTCTGTGCTTGTCATTATCAATTCAGCATTATTATTAAAATGGAGACAGGGCAGGTTAATAAAGGAAATCTAAAAAAAGAAAGAAAAAGGATATAAAAACCTGATTTAAGAAAATATCTGTCAGGCAAAATATAATAATTTAAAGTTATTTTAAAAAAATGTATCTAAAAAAAGAACATAAAAATTCATTATTGACCCTGGTATAATACCAGACTATATAATCCCAATCAAACAAAGATTGAGAGCGGACGATGATGACCGGGTTTCATCAAAGTCCGCTTTTTTTATTATTTACAGCATTACAATCGGCTGTGCCGGAGAGGATGTGAGGCGGAATGGAGAATTTTATATATTCCATACCAACGAAAGTGTTGTTTGGAAAGAATATGATAGAGAGGCTGCCGGAATGTATATTGGAGTATGGCAGAAAAGTTTTATTCGTATATGGCGGAGGGAGTATTAAGAAAAGCGGTTTATATGATACGATTACGGATTTACTAAAAAACAATGGTATTACGTTTGCCGAACTGTCCGGGGTAGAGCCGAATCCAAGACTTTCTACTGTGGAACGCGGAGTGGACATCTGCCGAAGGGAAGGCATAGAAGTGGTTCTCCCTGTGGGGGGAGGCAGTGCCATTGATTGTGCGAAAGCAGTGGCAGCGTCAGTATTTTATGACGGAAATCCATGGGACTTGGTGGAGGATAGCAGTCTCATAGACAGGGTGCTTCCAATTATCACGGTATCCACCATATCGGCTACCGGTTCGGAGATGGATATCTATGCAGTAATTACCAATGAGAAAAAGAAAGAAAAGAAGGATTTGGCAGGCGATAAATTATTTCCAGTATATTCGATTTTAGACCCACAATATACCTATACAGTTCCGGCATATCAGACAGCTGCCGGAACGGCAGACATTATGTCTCATATTTTTGAGGTGTATTTTAACGGGACAGGAGATACTTACATGCAGGACCGGATAATGGAGGCATTGCTAAAGACCTGTGTAACCTATGGCCCGGTTGCCTGCAGACAGCCGGACAACTATGAAGCAAGAGCCAATCTCATGTGGGCATCGGAGTGGGCAATCAATGGATTTATCGCCTGTGGAAAACCGGGACCCTGGCCGGCACACTCCATAGAACATCAGTTAAGTGCCTGCTATGATGTAACACATGGACATGGACTGGCAATTATTGTTCCGGTATTGATGGAATATATATTAAATGAAAAGTCCTTAGAACGGTTTGCAGCATACGGCACAGCGGTGTTTGATATCGACGATAGCAAACCGGATATGGAGATTGCAAAAGAGGCAATTGATAAGACGAGGCAATTATTTGAAGAAATGGGACTGTCCGGGACACTTCGGAGTATTGGAATACCTGACCGGAGTAAATTTGACAGGATGGCACAGGTGGCGGCGTCAGAGGGCTTAGAGGAATGTCTGGTTCCTTTAACAAAGGAAGATGTAAAAAGAATATATGAGCTATGCTATGAATAAATAGATAAACAGCTTGGATAAAACAGGAGGCAAAGATGTCGAAACGGATATCTCTGCCTCCTGCTTTTCATATAATTATGTGCCATGCACATGATAAGCAACAGGAAAATATGCCCACATGGGCAGGCTTTTCTGAGGATACTATGAACAGTAATAGGACAGGAGGAATGCATTATGAAAAAGATTGAATTAATTATCAGACCGGAGAAGTTGGAACCACTTAAACAAATTCTGAGCAAGAATGAATACAGCGGATTAACTGTAATGTCAGCCATGGGATGTGGTCATCAGAAGGGATTTAGTGAGGAGTTCCGAAAATTAGGAGTGGAGATTAATCTTCTGCCAAAGCTTTATGTTATGACGGTCATTCTGGATGAGGATTTAGATGATATTCTAAGTGAAATTGTAGAAAAATTATCCACCGGTCAGGTAGGAGACGGTAAGATTTTCATTACAAATGTAGATGATGTTATGAGAATCCGGACAGGAGAACACGGAGAAAGTATTTTATAAAGGTTGGGGAGGCTCGCAGATGGAAAATAAAAAGCCAATTGTACAATTAAAAAATATAACAAAATATTATGGAGAGAACCAGGTTTTAAAACCCATCAGCCTCGACATTTATGAGGGCGAGTTTTTGACACTTCTTGGTTCCTCCGGTTGTGGCAAGACTACAACCCTTCGAATCATTGCAGGATTTGAAATGCCGACAGAAGGGGAAGTTATTCTAGAGGATGCGGACGTTACGGAGTTGCCGCCATATAACCGGAATGTAAATACGGTATTTCAAAGTTATGCATTGTTTCCACATATGAATGTCTATGACAATGTGGCATTCGGTCTGGTGGAAAAGAAAATGGACAAGAAAGAAATAAAAGAAAAGGTAACAAAAATACTGGATTTAGTACAGCTTAGCAAGTTTGGAAAAAGGAAACCGTCCCAGATGTCCGGCGGACAGAAGCAGAGAGTTGCCATTGCAAGAGCACTGGTAAATAACCCAAAGGTTTTGCTGCTGGATGAGCCGTTAGGAGCACTGGATTTGAAGCTTCGCAAACAGATGCAGGTGGAGCTGAAGCATTTACAGAAGAAGCTGGGAATTACCTTCGTGTATGTCACCCATGACCAGGAGGAAGCCTTAACCATGAGTGACCGTATTGTAATTATGAATCAGGGACGGTTTGAGCAGATTGGCACAGCAAAGGAAATCTATGAAAAGCCACAGACCAAATTTGTGGCAGATTTCATCGGGGAATCCAATATTTTTGAGGCAAGTGTGGAGCAGCTTGAGGGAGAGCAGCTTAGTCTGGTAATGGAAAACGGACATGTGCGGGCATTAGGTGAGGGCTTTAACCGGGAAGAGATTGTATATGTCTGTGTCCGTCCGGAAAATACCCGTCTCACAGACGGTGAGGTGGAAGGTTTTACGTTAAAGGGAATCGTAAAGGACCAGATATATGTAGGTTCTGTTGTGAAGACCATCGTGGAGCTGCCCAACGGCAAGCAGGTAAAGGTAAACAACCATCCGGATGCGGAAACCTATCCGGAGGGAAAGGTTGTCACCATATACTGGGAGACAGAAAAGGCAGTGGTTATGCATACCACGGAGGACAATATGTATGACGCCATAGAAGATGCGGTATTGAAATAGGGGGGATGGTTATGAACAAAAGAAAGAATAAAAGAAACCGGCTTCCCATTTTATGTATGGTTGGTCCCACGGCAATCTGGCTGTTTTTGTTTCTGCTGCTGCCGCTGATTTATGTTGTTGCAATGAGCTTTATGACAAAGGGACTGTTTGGCGGTGTGCAGATGAAATTTACACTGGATAATTATAAGGATATCTTTTCTGCGTTATATCTGAAGGTGTCCTGGAAATCCATCGTGATGGCATTTGAGACCAGTATAATCTGCCTGGTTATTGCCTATCCCTTTGCCTATCTGCTCTGCAAGGTGCCATCCAGGCAGCGGGGCATGCTGACATTGCTGATTATGCTTCCGTTCTGGGTAAACGGATTAATCCGCTTGAACGGATGGTCAAATATTTTAAGGGACAGTGGATTTGTAAATACGCTTTTAATAAAAATCGGTATTATTGATAAACCAATCACAATGATGTATACCGACGGGGCAGTCCTGTTTGGTATGGTATACACGTTGTTTCCGTTTATGGTGTTACCGTTGCAGACCAGTATTTCCAAGCTGGATAATTCTCTGATTGAAGCGGCACAGGATTTAGGAGCCAAGAGGGTGAGAACCTTTATCCGGGTAATTTTTCCACAGACCCTGCCGGGAATTTTTGCAGGAACCATACAGGTATTTATTCCCAGCTTAGGCGCTTTCTTTATTGCTGATGTAATGGGCGGCGGAAGCTCTACCTATTTGGGAAACCTGATTCAGAACCAGTTTCTGGTAGCCCGTAACTGGCCGCTTGGTGCAGCATTTTCCGTATTACTGATTTTGTTTACGCTGTTAATGCTTAAGCTGTACTCAAAGGTTGGCAATCTGGATGATTTGGCATAGGAGGTGGAGAGGATGAAACGTAAAGAAAAGAAACCCTTAGGAGTGGGCTCATGGATTATCATCGCATTAGCATATCTGTTTTTATATATGCCAATTTTTGTAGTTATTCTTTATTCCTTTAACACAAAAAATACGAACATTGCTTTTAGCGGCTTTACTCTTCGCTGGTATAAGGAACTGTTTCAGGGAGACAGTCTGTTGGCAAATTTCTGGCTGTCTATTGAGCTGGCACTGGTATCCATGGTAATTTCCGTTGTGCTGGGAACACTGGCAACCATTGGACTTTACCGGTATGATTTTCCGCTGAAAAAATTTATTAATAATCTTCTCTATATACCTCTGGTAATTCCGGAGCTGGTAATTGGTCTTGCATCATTAGCAACCTTTAGCAAAATGGGCTTGCGCATGGGATTTGCAACGCTGGTGTTTGCCCATGTTACGTTTTGTCTGCCCTTTGTAATTATCACACTCCGGGCGCGGATTGCAGACTTTGACAGCTCCATTGAAGAGGCGGCTATGGACCTTGGTGCCAATCAGTGGCATACGCTAAAGCGGGTTACGATTCCAATGCTGGCACCCGGAATCGTATCGGGAGCATTTATGTCCATTACATTATCCATTGATGATGTAATTATCAGTTACTTTGTATCCGGTGCGGGACAGATTACCTTCCCAATCAAGGTATACGGTATGGTGCGGGGCAAAATTACTACAAATGTATACGCCCTGTCTACTTTAATGATTGTGGGAATTGTGTTGATTTATGTGATTGGAATGCTGGTGAGTAAAGCTCTGGCAAAGCACCGTGACCAGGCATGACAGAAAGGGAGGAGCATATGACGGCAGATTTGATTGTAAAGGGTAAGATATTTACGGCAGATGAAAAACAATCTGTTGCGGAAGCCATGGCAGTGGCGGATGGCAGGATTCTTGCTGTTGGATTGGAAGAGGATGTAAGGATATATAAGGATGAACATACAGAAATACTGGAGGTTTCGCAGGGGATGGTCATGCCGGGAATGGCAGAGGGGCATGCACATATTTCCAGTACAACGGAGCTGATTTTTGGAGCCAGACTGATGGAGGGGGAAAGTGTTGCCGAATACCAGAGAATTATCAGGGAATTTATGGAGGCGCACCCGGATGAGAGGGTTATTACCGGCGGTGGTTTTGAAAATGGCGTGTTTGGCAGTATAGGGCCAACTGCCGGGCTGCTGGATGAAGTATCCCGGGAGATTCCGATTATTATGATTAGCTCGGACCATCATTCCCATTGGGTAAACTCCAAAGCAATGGAGCTTGTGGGTTTAACGGAAGCTACAGAAGAAATTGCAAATGGTGTGATTGTCCGGTATCCCGGCACCCAAAAACCCACCGGTTGGCTGAAGGAATCTGCAGCAGCTATATTAAATCCGATTATGCCGGTTTTAACGGAAAAGCATTACAGGGAAGCACTTTTGTATTATCAGGATACAGCGTTAGAAAACGGTGTCACTATAGCATTTGAACCAATGTTTGACAAAAAAAAGGATTATGCTGTCCGCTACAATGCCTATGAGGAGCTGGCAAAGGAAAATAAATTAAAGGTAACCTTTCGTATTGCCTATAGTATTGAAGCAGATGACGATGTGAAAGAGGCCTTTGCGGAGGCGGAACGGGTACGGGCGCAGTTAGCAGCCTATGATAAAGTGCAGATGAATACCATAAAGCTTTTTGTAGATGGTGTTGTGGAGGGACATACGGCATATCTGAGAGAGGAATATGCAGATGCACCGGGAGATTATGGAGAACCGACCTATACACAGGAGGAAATGAATGACCGGGTGGAAAGGTCTCTGGAAAAAGGCTTTGATATCCATACCCATGCCATTGGAGATGCGGCAATTGATGAGGCATTAAACGCCTATGAAAGGGCACAGGTAAAACAGGAAATGGATTACCGGAATGCAATCACCCATTTACAGGTTATGGTGCCGGAGCATGTAAAACGGATGAAGGAATTAAATGTGGTAGCAGTCACAAACCCATACTGGCATTTTAAAAATCCGGTATATTATGACGCATTAGAGGTACCGTTCCTTGGAGCAGAGAGGGCGTCAAAGGAATATTATATGGCATCTATGAAAAATGCAGGCATTGTTATGAGCCAGGCAAGTGATTTTCCGGTTACGGTGCCACCGAGAACCATGGATGCTTTACATATTATGGTAAACAGGAAAGAACCGGGAAAAACGGATATGGAACCGCTGGGAGAAGAAGAGGAGCTTACGGTAGAGGAGGCATTGCAGGTTTTAACCATAGGCGGTGCTTACCAGAACCGTCTGGAGGGAAAAAAGGGTTCTTTAGAGGCAGGAAAGGATGCAGATTTTGTAGTATTGGATAAGGATGTGTTAACCCTTCCAAAGGAGGAGCTTTATACCGCCGAAGTGAAGGAAACATATATAGCCGGACAGATGGTGTGGCACAGATAAGAGCCAGCTGTTTAACGGTGTTTCAAAGTAAGTAACCGGTTGACAAAGCTTGAGGATATAAGGAAGGAGAGGATTTATATGAAAAGAAAAATATTTTCCGTGATATTAAGTGTATGTATGCTGTTATCTCTTTGTGCCTGTGGAGGTGAAGAGGAAACAACAGCAGACGGCTATGCAAAGGAAATCTACCTTTATAACTGGTCCGAGTATATGACCCAGGAGGTTTTGGACAAGTTTGAAGCGGAGTATGGAATTAAGGTGGTGCAGTCCACCTATGAAAGTAATGATGAATTGCTTGCAAAGCTGGTAGCAGACAGCAGCGGTGGAGAGTATGATATCGCAGTTCCCACCAATTATTATATTTCTGCTATGCTGGAAAATGACCTGCTGGCAGAGATTGATAAGGAGACGTTGACAAATTATAAAAATATAGACGAGGCATATTTGAACCTTCCTTTTGATGAGGGAAATACATACAGCATACCTTATATGGGAACCGTCAGTGTCTGGATTGGCAATAAGAAATTATTGGACGAGCTGGGTGTGGAAGTAAATTCCATGGAGGATTTAAAGAATCCAAAGCTAAAGGGAAATATCATTATGACGGATGATTCCCAGGAGGTAATGCAGGAGGGATTAATGGGTGCAGGTTTTGACCCCACCTCCACAGATTTGGGTGAGCTGGAAAAGGCAAAGAAATTTCTGATGGAGCTAAATGAAAATATCAAATCTTATTCCACCACCGTAGATGTCCGGGATGCCATGGCAAAGGGCGAGGCAGCCGTTGCCAGTATGTATAGCGGAGAGGCCCTTCAGGCACTGGAAGAGAATCCGGACCTTGAAGTGGTAATGGACGAGGAGCAGTGCTCCCTGTCGCTGGACAGCTTTGTGTTGTTAAAGAACAGCAAGCATAAGGAAGAGGCGCAGTTGTTCATTGATTTCTGCCTGCGTCCGGATATATCTGCAGAGCTTACAAATGAGTATAAATTTGTCTGCTTTAATAAGGAGGCAGCATCGAAGCTGGATGAGTCTCTGGCAGCCAATCCGCTCTGTGTGTTAACAGAGGATATGAAGGCAAGAACCTATTGTATCAATGAAGTGGATTCTGAGCTGTTATCGGCAGAGGTGGACGCAATGACAGAAATAAAGTCATCGCGGTAATGCGTGGATGTTTTTTGAAGTGGAAAAAGGTCAGGAGGTTTTATATATGAAAAAAAGAATTGTGTTAAGCTTATTAGCAGTAATAATGGTGTTTGTTTTAGCAGGCTGCGGGGAAGAGGAAACAACAGCAGATGGCTATGCAAAGGAGATTTATCTTTATAACTGGTCTGAGTATATGACCCAGGAGGTATTGGATGAATTTGAGGCGGAATATGGAATCAAGGTAATAGAATCTACCTTTGAGTCCAATGATGAAATGCTTGCAAAGCTGATTTCCGGAAATGATGGAGAATATGATATTGCGGTTCCGTCCAACTTTTATATTGAGGCTATGCTGGAAAATGACCTGCTCGAGGAACTGGATAAGGATAAGATTCCGAATTTAAAAAATATTGACGAAGCCTATATGAATATGGATTATGACCCGGAAAGTAAATATACCATTCCTTACATGGGTACGGTGGTTCCGTGGATTGCCAACAAAAAAATAATAGAAGAGCTGGGGATGACATCAGATGATTTAAAAACATTTGATGCGTTAAAGGATGAAAGGCTTACGGGTAACATTGTTATGACGGACGACCCACAGGGAAATATGACTACCGGATTAATGGGCTGTGGTCTGGAGCCTACTTCAAATAATCTGGATGATATTGCAAAAGCAAAAGAGTTTATGCTGGAGATTAACCCAAATGTGAAATCCTATTCCATTGCCGGTGATGTCCGGGATACCATGGCAAAGGGAGAGGCTGCACTGGCATGTATGTATAGTGGAACTGCCCTGCAGGCGATGCAGCAGAATCCGGACCTTGAGATTGTGATGGAAGGAGAGCAGATGTCCCTTTCCTTAGATACCATGGTCATATTAAAGGGAACTAAGCATAAGGAGGAGGCAGAGTTATTCCTGGATTTCCTGTTAAGACCGGAAATTTCTGCAAAGCTTACGAATGAATTCCAGTATGTGTGCTTTAATAAGGCGGCAGTAGAGTATTTAAATGATGATTTGAAAAACAGTCCCCTTTGTGTATTGACAGAGGATATCAAGAACCGGTTATATCTGATTAATACATTTAATGCGGAAGCCATTGAAGCAGAGGTGGCAGCAATGACGGAAGTAAAATCTGCAAGATAATAAAACGGAGAAATAGGAG
>UQXF01000086.1 GCA_900544905.1 uncultured Clostridium sp. | reverse complement strand
TCTACACGCGTAAGATCGTCGGCAGCGTCAGATGTGTATAAGAGACAGGTTTAATGATAACGAAATTAACTTGGATAAAGTACAGGAAGATATGGAAATTTTAGAGACAATCTTGGATGATGAAGATGCATTATTTAAATGGCTTGACCAACAGATAGAGTTAGACTAAAAGCAATAGAAAGAGGAGATTAAATGAAGATACAAAGTATAGAAGCGAATAACTTTAAGTTATTTACAACTAATTTTCATAAAATACAGGACATCACTAACGCAGAAATGATTTTGTTTAATGGACCTAATGGATATGGTAAAACGAGTGTTTTTGATATTATTGAGTTTTGTCTAACAGGTGAAATTAAACGTATTAGTGATTATAGTGATAAACTTGCAATTGCTAAAAACGAGAAATTTGAAAATAAAATTTTGATTTCGGATGAAACAAAAAAAGCGTTTGTAAAACTTGGGCTTGAAGATAAGGGGCAAAAAATAGAAATATGCTATTCTTATAATCCAATAGAAAAGAAAAAAGGTAGTTCTAAGGAAAATAACCCACATAATATTTTCGATTGTTTTACAAGAACGATAGTATGTGATGGCAAAGAAATTCAAAATCAAGAGGAGTTCTTGAAAAGATTACAGTTTGATGATATAAAAGAGATTTTTGATAAATGTTGTTTCCTTTCGCAAGATGAACATCTTCAATTTCTTAAAACAACGAAAAAATCGAAAGCTGAAGCGCTATCGTTTTTATTTGATGTTCCAGATGTATGGAAAAAGAAACAGGAAAGTGTCTATGAACAGCTAGATATTTTGAATAATAGAAAAAAGAAAACATGCTATCTAAAAAAATTGGAAAATGAAAAAGAAGAAAAAGCTGGAGAAATCGGGAGATTAGATGCAGCAATTCAAAAGTATAATAAAGAATCCAATGTAATTTATCAGCGACTTTTTACTGATAAAGATATATTTTGGGATAAAGAAAGTGTTCAGTTTGATGATATTACATATACAAATGCAAAAAAAGAGTTAGACAATCTTTTATATTTTGCAGAACATAAGACTGAGTGTGCAAATTATCTTTTTAACATACCTTATCAAAATCTAATAAAAGATTTTAATGGTGATAAGAATATCTCTTATATACAATATCCGTTAGAATATTCATATAGATTTATAGATTTAGTAAGACAAGTAGAGGTTTTAGAAAAAAAGTACCAAAGAGAGCAAAAAGCCCAATTAATCCTAAAAAACATTCGGGAAAAACAATATGAGGATTTAAATTGGTTATTTATCCAAGAAGAAAAGTTGTTAGAGGATGATAGTGTTGAGATAATTAAACAACAGTTGGGTGTCATAAGTAATTTGAGAAAAGCCCAGGGAATTCTTCAAAATGCTATGACCGCTTTGGGACAGTCTAGAGAGAACTTGGTAAAGAATGCCAATGCGGCAATGGAAGCGGGTGGTATTAGTGATAAACAATGTCCACTTTGTGGTGCACCATATTCTGATAGAAATGAACTAGACAGTAAGATAAAGGAGGAGACCGAATTATTAAGTGATATATCCGATGATTCTGTTATAATCATTCAAGATATAAGAAATAAAATATACAATAATTATTTGAAGAATGTTGAAAAAACAATTCAAGAAATATTAGCGAATGCGGTTACAGAGGAAATGTATCAAAGTTTACAAGATGCAAAAAGATACGGACCCCAAATTTTGGAAGTGGAGCGTATTTTAGAGAAAATAGGAGTTGGCTTGAATAGAAAAGATAATGAGTCGATTGTAGAGGGATATAATAATTTACTCACAAAAGTAAAAGAAGCATTAAAATATATTCCTAAAGAAGTTGAAATTCAACTAGAAAGTAGAAAATTTATAGAGTGTTATGAGAGGTTTTACAGTAAAGAGGAACAGAGATTTATTGCAGTTGATGTAGAAAAGCTAAGAAATAAAAAGAACTATATTGAAAATTTGAATTATAATTTTTACACAGCTGAGTTATCGAAAAAGAAAGGGGAACTAGAGCATATTCAAAAGAAAATTGATAAATTACATGAACTTGTTATAGAATTGCAAGGATATCAGTCTGCATTAAAAGAGGGAATACAAGAATATAAAAAGAAGATTATTAGTGATATAGAACCTTTATTGCATATATATACGGCGAAGATTCTTCAACAGAAATTTAACGGTAAGAGTATTTATATTCATACTAGTGAAGATGTTGAAGATATTCAGTTTGTTAATTCAGTTCAAGATAATCAAGATATTTTATATAGTATGAGTTCAGGACAACTATCGGCAGTAGCGCTATCTTTTTTGCTTTGTATGAACCAAGCGTATGGTGCTCATAAAGCATGTTCAATTTTACTTATAGATGATCCGGTGCAAACGATTGATGATGTAAATATGGTAGGGCTTGTAGATATTCTTCGTTATGGATTTGGCGATAGACAGATATTCATATCAACTCATGAGCAATCATTTGAATGGTTTTTGCGTTATAGATATTCAAAAGCAGGCAAAAATGTAAAAATTTTTAATATGAAAGACATTATGTTGCAGGAAGAATAGTTGCGTGGCAGTATCAACAATTGGGCGCAAAGGCTTCTGTAAGCGTTCAGTGAAGCAGAAGGGATGTATAATACCCATTACAATATTATGAAGATATTTCATTAGAGTTATACTTATCTTTTACTTAATGCACTTCTGAAGCATAATGGGTTAAAATAGGAGAGATATTAATCTAAATTGTCTGACAATCACTCTATACACGTGATATACAACCGACCTCAAAACCCTAGCAAATATGCGGACACCTTAGAAGATGCTATGTTGGCTCAGGGTGTTTGCTAGGCATTAAGCACGATTGATAGATAATAATGGAAAGTCCTGGAAATGCTGAATTTCTGGGACTTTTCTTTATGGGTAAAGGTGTACATGTTATCATAAGCAGCTGTTTCGTTTTGAGTTTTCATATACGGAAATACATTTCAATGTTTTCTTGACAAATATATCAAACTGATATATTATGCATATATCAGTTTGATATATTGGAGGAAAATATTGAATAGACAGAATATAAGGAAATTAATATTGATTATTTCTTTACTTTTGTTCCCAATAACAATATGGTATATGTCACCCTATCTGATTATTCAGGGAGCAATGGAAGGTATTGTATCTGGAAGTTTTATTGTATTTGCTTGTATGTTACTTGGTTCTATCTTTTTCGGAAGAATTTTCTGCAGTTGGCTTTGTCCTATGGGAGGGATGCAGGAATGTCTGTTTTCCGTAAATGAAAAGGTAAAGTTTTAACTTACAGAATGATAGAAAGGGGAGAAAGCAATGGCAATAGAAAAAAAGATTGATTATGTAATTTTGGGATTATTAAGTCACGAAGATTTGACAGGATATGAAATAAAAAAAAGAATGGATACGTCATTAAAGTATTTCTGGGGAGCGAGTTATGGCAGTATATATCCTGCACTTAGTGATTTGGTTGAACGCGGACTGGCAAACAAACGTGATGGTGCAGAAAATAAGCGAAACAAAATAATATATTCTATTACGGAAGAAGGAAGAATTTATTTAAAAAAATGGCTTCAAATTCCTGCCGAGAAAGATGAGCTACGTTATGAAACATTGCTTAAATTATTCTTTGGCAATGAGGGTGGAGCAATACAGGCAATAGCCCATATAGATGCATTTCAAGAGAAGATTGAGGGAGAATTGCCTTATCTTATAGGTGCAGCAGATACTCTTAGAAATAGCATCGATGTCGATGATACACACAAATATTATCTACTTACAGTAGAATTTGGTATTAAAACGTATCATGCATATTTAGAATGGTGTGAAGAAGCGAAAGAAATACTAGGTGAGGAGAAAAAGTAGAATGTTTGGACATTTGGGATTTTCATATACAGGATTGCTATTTATGTTTATGCTGTTTATTCCTAATTTGATATGGACGAATAAACAACCACAGGGTTATAGTGCTGAAAATGAAAATAAGCTCTTAGTTGTGTTGGAGCGGGTGGGAGAGGTTTTGACGACCTGCCTCGCCCTTATATTTTCTGATTTTAATTTGCAAGGAGTGTCTAAATGGTCAATGTGGCTTGTGGCTGCATTTGCTCTGATGATAATGTATGAGATTTGGTGGATACGGTACTTTAAGAGTGAGCGCAAATTAGCTGATTTTTATAGCAGTTTCTTAGGTGTTCCGGTGGCAGGTGCCACGCTGCCGGTAGTTGCTTTCTTTCTTCTTGGTATATATGGAAAAGTAATATGGATGATGATTGCCAGTATTGTTTTGGGAATCGGACATATTGGTATTCATCTGCAACACCGTAAAGAGATTGATTTTAAGTAGTTTGCGGGCACCACTTATACAACCAGTAAAACATTTCCTGAAGAGTTTATGTAAATCATCTCCGGCAATCAGGATTCCCGGGGATGATTATTAAATCTTACCTGTTACCAGCGGCGGTCGTCATGCCTGTCCCGGTGGTCATCCCATCTGTCGTTTCTGCGGTCATCCCATCTGTCGTTTCTGCGGTCATCCCGTCTGTCGTCTCTGCGGTCATCATGTCTGTGCTCTCTGCAACCGTCACACCTGTCGTTCCGGCGGTCATCCCGCCTGCGCTCTTCACAGCTGTCACATCTGTCCTCTCTGCGGTCATGGTCGTGATGACAGGAAGAACATGGCGAACAGTCCCGTCTGCAATCCCGGAAACGTTCAAATTCGCTATGCATAGAAAACTCTCCTTTTTTATTTAGCATATGCAGGAGTGGCTGTGGGTTGTGAATGATATCTACAAGAATATGTATAGCAAAGCTTATTTGCTTTGCTTGTTGACAGGATAACCATTTCCCTGTAAATCCGTAGATGCGGTCAGGGTGCTGTTTTTGTCCTTGTTCTGGTCAGGTCTGTCACTTTCCCATACACCCTGTGGAATTGTGTTAACCGGTTTCTTTTTGTCTGTAATTTTCATAATGCCCTCCAAAATTTTTTATTAGTATTACACTTCTGAAGAAAAATATGTGATTGGAAGAAATCTTGACATGTGATAACATTAAAATTATAATAAAATATAAGTTTATTTATGAAGAAGATTTTAAGGAACAATCGACAACAGACACAGGAACGGAGAAAGGTATATGGAGTTACAACAATTACAGTATTTTTTGGTGGCTGCTCAATATGAACATATCACAAAGGCAGCCAATTCGTTACATATTGCACAACCAGCATTGTCCCAGTCCATTAAGCGTCTGGAGGCAGAGCTGGGAGTAAAGCTGTTTGACCGGAAAAAGGGAGGAATTACCCTGAGTGATTCCGGCAGGCTTCTGGTGGAAGAGTTAAAGCCTATTATGAAAAGTCTGGACAGCCTTCCCAAAAAGCTGGCGGATACTGCGAGAAAACAGCACCAGACCATTCATTTAAATGTTTTGGCAGCGTCAATTCTTGTGACCAACAGCATTATTGCCTACAAGGCAAAGCATCCGGATATCAATTTCCAGTTTGTCCAGAGCCAGTCCTCCATGGACTATGATTTGTGTATCACGGCAACCTTACCCAGAAGAAATCCGGCGGCAAACCAGATGATGCTGGAGGAAAACTTTTTTCTTGCGGTGCCTGCATCCTCAAAATATGCTATGTATGAGGAGATTGAGCTTGCGGAGGTAGCGGAAGAGGGATTTATTGTAATGGCGGATACCAGACCTATCCGAAGCATATGTGACCAGTTTTGCATGGAAGCAGGATTTACACCGGATATTGTATTTGAAAGTATGAATTTTGAGTCGGTGCGAAGCCTGATTAGTGCAGGACTGGGAGTCGGTTTCTGGCCGGAATATTCATGGGAAAGTGCAGAACCTTCCAAAAATATGGTGCTTTTGCCAATCAAAAGCCCGGAGTGCAAGCGGGATATTATTATTACCTATAACCAGCAGTTTTCAGAAAATCCCATTGTAAAGGATTTTTACGATTTTCTCATTGACTTTGCGATGGATTGTAAAGAACAGCACCAGATAAGCAGGGAACAGGGTAAGAAGAGATAATAAAAAAGAGAAATCAGAGGTACAGATAAATGGATTTGCAAAATAATGAAAATAGATTTGATAAATGTGATAAAAATAACGAATTAAAGGCAAAGAGATTAAAGCATTTTCAGACAGGTATTTTTGCGGAGCTGGATGAAAAAAAAGAAAATCTGATAAAGCAGGGGAAGACAATCTATAATCTTTCCGTGGGAACACCGGATTTTGAACCGCCAAAGCATGTGGTGGATGCGGTGGTGCAGGCAGCTTCCAAACCGGAAAATTATAAGTATTCGCTGCGGGATTTGCCGGAGCTGCTACAGGCAGTTTCGGATTACTATAAGAGAAGGTTTGGAGTGGAGATTTCCACAGACTGTATCACCGGAGTGCATGGTACCCAGGAGGGGATTGGGCATGTGGGCATGGCACTTTTGGATGAGGGAGATTTGGTGCTTTTGCCTAATCCGGGATATCCGATTTTTGAGGCTGGCTCTTATTTAAGCGGTGCGGATTTGTGCTTTTATGACTTGAAAGAAGAAAATAATTTTCTGCCGGTGCTTTCGGAGATACCGGAGGAGGTTGCAAGGCGGGCAAAGCTTATGATTGTGTCCTATCCCTACAATCCGGTATGCCGCACGGCGCCCCGTTCATTTTATGAGGAATTGGTGGAATTTGCTAAGAAATATCACATTTTTGTAATCCATGATAACGCATATTCGGATATCATATTTGATGGCAAGGTGGGAGGCTCCTTTTTGTCCATACCGGGAGCCATGGATATCGGCGCAGAATTCTTTTCACTGTCAAAATCATTTAATGTGACAGGGGCCAGGGTTTCCTTCATGCTGGGGAGAAAGGATGCTGTGGATGCACTAAAGCTTTTGCGCAGCCAGTTTGATTTTGGAACCTTTCTGCCGGTACAGTATGGGGCAATTGCAGCTCTGGAGGGCTCAAATGATTTTGTAAAGGAACAGTGCAGGGAATATCAGAGACGGAGAGATGCTCTTTGCGGTGGCTTCCGGAGAATCGGCTGGAATGTGCCGGACAGTGAGGGAACCATGTTTGTCTGGGCTCCGGTACCGGAGGGATATGGCAGTTCAAGAGAATTTTGTATGGCAATGATGGAAAAGGCTGGAGTGCTTTGTACGCCGGGAGATGCTTTTGGAAGTCTTGGAGAGGGTTATGTGCGCTTTGCACTGGTGCTGCCTGTGGAAGAGCTTGATAAAGTGGTAAAGGCGGTGGCGGACAGCGGTGTGCTGGTACAGGGTAGCGGAATATAGACTAACGTATCAAAATACGCACGATACAATTTCATAAAGTGCATGATTTTTGGTGTAAATGTTGGGCAGAACTTGATATAGTAGTAAAAGATAACCAGTAGAAACATTTTGAATAAAAATATTTACATTCAAGGCTTGCAAAGGAGGTTCCTATGGGGAGAAGAGCAACGAAGGCTTCAGACAATATATTTTATCAGGCAAGAGTAGAAGCGATGGAGAAAAATCCGGAATTCAGCAGCAGAGAGAAGGCATCCGATGTAATCGGGATTGACCGTACCAGACTGGCAAGGATTGAATTGTCAGAGGTGGTTCCCTACCAGGAGGAGGTAAAAATGATTGCACAGGCATATGATAAGCCGGAATTGTGCAGCCAGTATTGTGCAGCACTTTGTCCTCTGGGCAGTATCACAGGCAAGAAAATTAAAGTAAAAAATCTGGACCGGCTCATTTTAAATACCCTTGGTTCCATAAATGATATATCCGATTTGAAGGATTCCCTGATTGATATTTCGGAGGATGGTTTGGTTGACGAATCGGAGAGGGAGGAATTCAGAAAAATTCTGGGTGTTCTTTCTGAGATTTCCGAAACGGCACAGTCGTTAGAACTTTGGGCAAGAAAGAATCTGGAACGGTGGGAGAGTTAGTGCGCTACAGCATTGAGGGAGGATTATGGAGTTATGAGCAGAAGGCGGGGAGGAAAACAGGTCAGCGGAATGGAAATGGGATTTATCTGCTGCCAGGGAATTGCATTTGTGCTGTTGCTGGGAATTTTAATACAATTCATATCAGCGAAATTGACATTTGAGTCAGGAGTGGAATATCTGCCGGTCACCATTACATGGACAGATTCGGAAAGCTATGTAAGTACATATTGGGAGGATGGGAAAGAACGGACAAAGACCACATATGATAATTCCTATAGCTATACAGTGGATGGAGTGGAATACAATCGTACTGTGCAAGGAGACAGTTGCAGTGTTACACCGGGAAATTAGGAGACATGGTATTATAATCCAAATGACCCCAATAAAATAAGCCAATGGAGCTCTGCCGGAGATATGATGGGAGCTACCTCACATGTGTGGGTTTTCTTTGTGATTTTGCAGCTTGCTGCAATTTTTTTTAAGATAAAGGTGGAGCAAAAGAAACATCTGATTAAGGCTGACAGAAAAGCATATGAAGAGAAAATCCGTCAGGACATGCAGAAAAACAGGGAAATTTATAGCACCCTAAACCTTGCAATTGATGGGGAGAAGGTATTTGCTGTCTTGGAGCCCTTGCGGGTAAGAATCTGTAAAAATCAGAAAAAAATAGACAATATTATGAAAAGAGAAAATGTTCAGGTTGGAGGAATTTTTATTCCGGTAACCATTGTTGTAAGCTTATTAGATAGCTATCGGCTTCATAAGCTTCGGGATACGCTTGCTGCGGAGCATACAGCTTTTTATTTGGAATATAAGAAAAATATTGCAGAACCTGTTTTGGAGCATTTTTTTGAAGAATTTCAGTATAAGCCGTCACAGGGGTTTTCAAAAAAGGAGCTTTCAGATTTTAACCTCTTAAATAGATTTCAAAGCCGCCTGGATTTTCTGATTTCTGAGGATTATATTGAGGGAACTTACAAGGGTGTAGGGTACCGCCAGGCAGATGTGAAGCAGGAGAAAAGTGTGAATGCAAGTGATTTATATAATGAAACCGCAAGGCTGAATGGAAGAATTTCAGTCTATGAGTATAAGAAAAACCTTAATGGTGATATTGTCATAGAATCTCACGGCAGTACATATGTGGATGTGCGTGGAATGACAAAGGTGGAAATGGAAAATATGCTTTTTAATAACAAGTATGATGTGTACGCTGCGAATGAGCAGATGGCATATTACCTGCTGACACCGCAATTTATGGAATATTTGTTACAGCTGGATGTGCGACGGGAGACAGCTTTCCGGTTTTCGGGAAATAATATATATGTCCTGCAAAATGGTATCAATGGCATATTTGAAGTGGATATGGAAAAGCCCTTGGATTTACAGTATGAGATTGGAAAAAGCTATAATGAGCTGAAGGAAATTTTAGACTTTGTGGATATAATGAATCTTGACAAGGTGGCAGATGAGGCGAACCTAAGAGCAATGTATTTACAGGAAGAAGATACAGAGAAGGAATCACCTGTTGCGGAAGACAATAAACCTGTATATGGAGTTGTGAATAGGGAAGATTCTGTATTTGGCGGGCCTGCTTTTGAAGATGCAAAAACGCAGGATATATATGAGGATGATAATTTGGACAACTGGAATAAACCAGCCACCTCAAAGACGGGGAGCAGCGGATTAAGGTTAAGGCTATAGCGGGAATGTTTGCTAAAGTTTGTATCTTATTGTTGTTTATTAAATAAAAGGAAAATGAAGGTGAAGTATTTATGAAGGAAATCCAACTGGATGAAAACAGGATTATAGAGGCGTTAGAACCGAAACGAAAAAAGAAAAATAATTTTATTACAATTGGGGTTGCAGCATTTTTTCTTCCATTTATTGTTGTTGGTTTATTCCAAGTACTAAATGGAATTGGAATATTCCAGGAATCGACCGGAATGGTTGTGATGGGAATGATTTTACCGTTGCTTAGTTCTTGTGGTGTGCCAGCCGGAATTGCTCTGCTGTTAATCGGTGCAAAGCTTTCAAAAGAATATGAAAACGATTATAAGCAGCTGATTGCCAGGCATGTTCTTCAGGCATGCTTTGATGAGGCAGAATATTTTCCGGAAAGAGGATTCACAAGGGAAGAATTTCGGGCTGCCCATTTAATATACTGGCGAAATGATTTCAGCTACGCTTCTGAAGATTTGATTACCGGACAGCATGCAGGAGTGGAATTTAAACAGTCAGATGTTCGGATTACTCATACTGTCGGAAGCGGTAATGATAGAAAAACCGTAGTGGATGTAGACGGAAGACTTGTACAGTTTCACTATAAAAAGGCAATTGCCAGCCGGATATTGATTGTTACAGATACACATGACGCTGCGCTGGAGCGTGGACTTTCCAGGGTTGAGATGGAAGATGTGGATTTCAACAGGAAATTTGATGTTTACTCAAGGGATGGACATAGTGTATACTATTTGCTGACACCACCGTTTATGGAGTATTTAAAAAAGCTATGTGAGTTTGACCGGAATATCTATATTAGCTTTGATGGAGAGGATTTGTATATACTGCGTTCCGGAAAGGGCGGTATTTTTGTTCCCCCAAATGGAAAGGTTGATGTACATAGGGAGGTGGAGAAATCCAGACAGGAATTAAATGAGATTGTAAAGATTATAGAGATATTGCAGTTAGAGGATAAGGCTTACGAGGATAAAATGCTTGCTATGCAGAAGGCGGCAGAAATGGTTTCAGAGAAAGAGGGAGATGAATGGGCGGAAATTGAGCAGACGCCTTATGTGATGGAGCAGTCAGATTTGCAGGAAACCAGGGAGGTGCCTCATGTTGAGGTGTCAGGCAAGGGGTGTTTTGTTACGGTTGTCATTGTGATTGCATTTATTATTATCATATTTGCTTTGTCTTAAAGTCAAAAGAGAATATTAAAAAGGGAGGATTTTATTATGGTAATTGGAATGATTGTTGGAGTTGTTGTATTGGTTGTTGTAATCTGGTTTATTGGCACGATGAATGGGCTTAGAGCAGCCGCACTTAAGGTGGATGAAGCGGATTCCGGAATTGATGTGGCGCTTACGAAGCGTTACGATGTGCTTACAAAGCAGCTGGCGGTTGTAAAGGAATACACTTCGCATGAGAGTAAGACTTTGTTTGAAACCATCCGTTTGCGTTCCGGTATGAGTGTTGGGGAGAAGTCAGAGGCGGCAAACAAGATGAACGAGGTGGCAAACCAGTTCCGTCTCACTGCAGAGGCATATCCGGAGCTTAAATCCAGTGCAAATTATATCGCCTTACAGAACAGTATCACTGATGTGGAGGAGCACTTGCAGGCGGCAAGACGCCTATATAATGCCAATGCCACAGCTTACAATACGAAAATTGTTATGTTTCCGGCATCCATTGTGGCAGGTATGATTGGGGCGAAAAAGAGGGATTTGTTTGAGGCAGAGGATTATAAGAGAAATGATGTAGAGATGAAGTTCTAGCGACATTGTAAAAAAGTATTTGACAAATTTTTTTAACAGGTTTATACTTAAACACAGTTAAAACACTGGCATGATTCAGTATGCTGGTCATACCGTACTACAAAACCGATGAGTAAGAGGAGTAGGCTATGGTAAAGCTTTACAGAGAGCTGTGGTGGTGAGATACAGCAGGTGGTCGATAGTTGAATGGACTTACGAGGGTGGCTTGAAATGATTTTTCAGAGTAGATGCCAACGGGAACCTGTCCGTTATCAATGGGGTACATATGATAGTATGTATGAAGAGTGGATGCATAGCATCAATTTGGGTGGTACCGCAGAAGTATATTATGGCTTTTGTCCCTGTATGGGACAGAAGCCTTTTTTCATGTTAGCATTGAGGTTGACAAGGCATGGTTTTGAACAAAGTAAAAGAAAAATATTTCAGGAAAGGAAGGTAAAGTATGTTTCCAAGTTATGAAGAGGCAAGGCAGTTTGAAAAGGAATATAACATGATTCCGGTCTGTAAGGAAATTTATGCAGACATTGTAACGCCAATTACATTGTTGAGAAGGCTGAAGGAGATTGACAGTAAATATTATCTGTTAGAAAGTGTGGAAGGTGGTAAACAGTGGGGACAGTATTCCTTTCTTGGAGTGAATCCCCTTTTGCAGATTAGCTGTAAAAACGGAATGGTAACCATGAAAAGCGGGGCGATGGAGACAACTGAAAAAAAGGATGCCATGCAGGCGCTGCGGGAGCTTCTGGGGCAGTACCGTTCTCCGTCTATTGAGGGAATGCCAAGCTTTACCGGTGGTCTGGTGGGATATTTCTCCTATGAGATGATTGGTTATGCCGAGCCAAAGCTGCATTTAAAGGAAAGTGATTTTGACGATTACAATCTGATGCTGTTTGACAAGGTGATTGCCTATGACCATTTGAAGCAGAAAATCAGTGTAATTGTGAATTACCGCAGTGAAGCCGGAGAACAGGGATACAATGCGGCACTGTTAGAGATTGAGAAAATGATTCATCTGATTCAGGACACAACGCCGTTAAAGAAGGAGAAAGCGGATGAAGCAGTGGAATTCACCTGTAATCTTTCTGAGGAAGAATATTGCGGCATGGTGGAAAAGACTAAGCATTATATCCGGGAGGGAGATATCTTCCAGGGGGTAATCTCCAGAAGATTTGAGGCAGATTATGAGGGCAGTTTGATTAATACTTACCGGGTGCTCCGGACAACAAACCCTTCCCCATATATGTATTTTATCGGATGTGAGGATTTGGAAATAGCGGGAACTTCCCCGGAAACCATGGTAAAACTGGTAAATGGCAAGCTTACCACATTTCCGGTTGCCGGAACCAGAAAGCGTGGAGACACAAGGGAAGTGGATGAGGCGCTGGAGGGGGAGCTTCTTGCAGATGAAAAGGAATGCTCTGAGCACAATATGCTGGTGGATTTGGCGCGAAATGATATTGGAAGGATTGCAGAGTTTGGTACGGTGGAGGTAGAGGAGTATATGAAGATACACCGTTTCTCAAAGGTTATGCACATTGCTTCTACCGTAGTGGGCAGGCTTCGGGAGGATAAGGATGGCTGTGATACGATTGCTGCATTGCTTCCGGCGGGCACCCTGTCCGGAGCACCGAAATTCAGGGCATGTGAGATAATAGATGAGTTAGAGCCGGAAGCCAGAGGCGTGTACGGTGGTGCAATTGGATATCTTGATTTTTCCGGAAACCTGGATGTCTGCATTGCCATCCGTACAGCGGTTAAGAAAGGAAAAAAGGTGTATGTACAGGCGGGCGCCGGAATAGTGGCAGACAGCGTACCAGAAAATGAGTATATGGAATGCGCCAATAAGGCAGGAGCGGTTATTGAGGCTGTAAAACGTGCATCGGAGGTGAATGGATGATGATTTTGCTGATTGATAATTATGACAGCTTTTCCTACAATCTGGTACAGCTGATTGGCGGCATCCAGAAGGAAAGATATGAAAAAGGGTTATCCCAGGATGGAAAGGACTGCAATTATGGAATCAAGGTAATCCGTAATGACGAAATGACGGTGAAGGAGATTGAGGATTTGAATCCGGAATATATTATTTTATCTCCGGGACCGGGAAGACCGCAGGATGCCGGAATCTGTGAGAGTCTGTTACGGGAATACCGGAAAAAGGTAAAAATTCTTGGTGTATGCCTGGGGCATCAGGCTATCTTTGAGGCATTTGGCGGAACAGTGACCTATGCGAAGAAGCTGATGCACGGGAAACAGAGTGAGATATCCTTTGATAAATCAGAGCCCATATTTCGGAATATACCGGACAATATTAAAATTGCAAGATACCATTCCCTGGCAGGGGATGCCAGTACGGCACCGGATTGTCTGAAGATTATAGCAAAAACCCCGGACGGTGAAATCATGGCGGTGAAGCACAGGGAAAAGGAAATTTACGGATTTCAGTTTCATCCGGAATCTGTGCTTACAGAATATGGGAAAACAATGTTGGAAAACTTTATTGCATAAATAACAGAATGCAGAATATAAGAAGCTTAGAGATTTATAATGCTTTAATGATTGCAAAAATGTGATAATAATTGAATTAGGAGGATGCAAAATGATTACAGATGCAATTAAAAAATTAGTGGAAAATCAGGATTTAACCTATGATGAGGCGCTTGCCTGTATGGATGAAATTTTCAGCGGTGAAGCTACAGAGATTCAGACCGCCGGTTATCTGACCGCACTCTGCATGAAGGGGGAGACGGTTGAGGAGATTTCTGCAAGTGCAAGAGGAATGAGAAACCATGCAGCAAAGCTGGAGCATGATGGAATGGAGGTGCTTGAGATTGTAGGTACTGGCGGAGACTGTGCCAATTCCTTTAATATTTCTACCACCAGCGGACTGGTGGCGGCAGCGGCAGGGGTTCCCATTGCAAAGCACGGGAACCGGAGTGTATCCAGTAAATGCGGCGCTGCGGATGTACTGGAGGCATTAGGGGTGAATATCACAATCCCTCCGGAGAAAATGAGTGAAGTGTTGCAGAAAACAAATATATGCTTTATGTTTGCACAGGTGTACCACAAGGCAATGAAATATGTGGCACCGGTCCGTAAAGGCTTGGGAATCCGTACCATCTTCAATATTCTGGGGCCCCTTACCAATCCAGCAAATGCCAGTATGCAGCTGATGGGTGTTTATGAGGAAGCACTGGTAGAGCCTATGGCAAAGGTATTAAACAAATTAGGCGTAAACAATGGTATGGTGGTATATGGTCAGGACTGCTTGGACGAGATTTCATTAAGCGCGCCAACTACGGTTTGTGAAATCCGGGATGGGGAATTTAAGACCTATGTGATAGAACCAGAACAGTTCGGATTTGATAAATGTGATAAAAAGGATTTGGAAGGTGGTAATCCGGAGGAAAATGCAGCCATTACAAAGGCAATCTTAAGCGGAGAAAAGGGAGCAAAAAGGGATGCGGTTGTATTAAATGCAGCAGCCTGTATCTATATTGCAAAGAAAGCGGATACCATGCAGGAGGCAGTTAAGGTGGCAGAAGAGATGATAGACAGCGGTAAAGCGATGGAGGTTTTGAACCAGTTTGTGGCATTGACGAATGCATAATGAATAGGTAATTGTGAAACTGACTTTTTGAGAGCCTACGTTGTACAAATGTAACAAATATGTTTTTCGGACCGTTTGCACTTGGTTGAGAAC
>UQXF01000085.1 GCA_900544905.1 uncultured Clostridium sp. | reverse complement strand
AGATGACGTCGAGGCTCGTGGGCGCGGAGATGTGTATAAGAGACAGCCTATATGTCAGGTAATTTATTAAGTGCCATGCGAACCGGTGCCATGCCGGGTCTGGCAGCCCATTATCTGGCGCCAAAGAATACAAAGGTGCTGACTCTGCTGGGGGCAGGGGTTGTGAATAAAACCTGCCTGATGGCATATATGGCAAAGCTGGAGGGAATCGAGGTTTTAAAAATAAAAGGAAGCTCTAAGAACTCCAAAACGGCACGGGAGCTGGCAGATTTTGCAAGAGAAAATTATCCGCAGTTAAAAAAGATTACAATATGTGAGACCCTGGAGGAAGCTATCCGGGAAGCGGATATCATTAGTGAAGCAGTTTCCGTGGCAAATAAACAGTGGCCGGTATTGCAGCCGGAATGGATTAAACCAGGATGTCTGATTATTTCCTCCGGAACAATGGATTTAGACCTTGCCTATATCAGGGACCATGTTACCAAGGTGGTGGACAATATTCACATGTATGAGGAGTATATTCATGTGTACCAGGAGTATGACGAAAATGGAAACCGCCGTTCTTCCGGCACACCGGGTATGTTCTTTGTAAACATGATTACTGACGGTGAAATTGAGGCATCAGAAGTACAGTCGCTCGGAAACATTGTAAGAGGGACAGACCCGGGCAGAACCGATGAAGAGGAAGTGATTCTGGTCAGCGTGGGTGGAATGCCAATTTTAGATGTGGCATGGGGACACGACTGTTATGAAAATGCGTTAAAAAATGGAATAGGAACAAAGCTGAAATTATGGGATACACCATATCTGCATTAAAATGCGCAGGGCGATAAAAAGGAGGTCAAAGCTTATGGAAACAAATTCTGTTTATTCGGAAACCGCAGGACGGCGTAGTAATGTGGAGGAAGAAAACCAGGAGGTAAGCTTTCTGTATTTAAGTGAAGATGATATGATTGACGCCGGCGTGCTGAATTCTGCAAGATGTGTGGACGTAATGGAGGAGGCAATGGGTTTATTAGAGGATGGAGATTTTATCATGGGTGGTCCGGACCACGACTCCCATGGGCTGATGCTCTATTTCCCAAAGAAATCATCAATTGAGAATTTTCCGTTAAATAATGCCAGAGACCGGAGATTCATTGCAATGCCGGCTTATCTGGGGGGAAGATTCCATGTTGCCGGTGAAAAGTGGTATGGCTCAAACGGAAATAACAGGAGCAGGGGCTTACCCCGTTCTATTTTGATGGTAATGCTGAATGATGTAGATACCGGTGCACCCCTTGCCCATATGTCTGCAAATCTGTTAAGCTCCATCCGTACCGGCGCCATGCCGGGCTTAGCGGCAAAGCTGCTTGCCAGAAAGGAGTCAAAGGTGCTGGCAATTATCGGACCGGGTGTTATCAACCGCTCCTGTTTAAGGGCAATTATGTCGCAAATGAAATGTATTGACACGATAAAAATTAAAGGAAGTTCGGTAACCTCTAAAAATGCGCTGGCACTGAAGGCGTATGTGGAGGAGCATTACCCTCAGGTTTCCAATATTATTTTATGTGAAACCCTGGAGGAAGCAATCCGGGACTCCGATATTGTCAGCGAGGCGGTTTCCTGCAGGGAGGGGGAATGGCCGGAATATAAGAGGGAATGGTTTAAGCCGGGAGCCCTTATAATTTCTGCCAGCACCTTTAATATGGAATACCAGTCGATTGTAGATTTAAAGAAAGTAATCGATAATTATGGCATGTATGAGAATTATGCCATGGAAGATGCATTAGGATATGATGAAAACGGAAACCGCCTGCATACCGGATGCATGGGTGAAGATTTTGTGTATATGGTAGAGGACGGTCTGATTGAGAGAGACAGCATAGCAACTCTCGGAGAAATTATCCGTGGAAAGAAGCCCGGAAGGGAATCAGAGGAGGAAATTATACTGGTATCCATTGAGGGAATGCCCATTGAAGATGTGGCATGGGCATATGAATGCTATTCCTACGCACTGATTCACGGAATAGGAACCAGATTAAAGGTCTGGGATTCCCCGAAGGCATTTTAGGGCAGTGAGGCAGAGGTGCATATGGAGCAAAAGAGGCAGAGGGAAATAAAGCTGAATATAAAATATGCAGTGTTACAGGCCATGTTCTGGACTGCGGCAGCCTCGGGGTATGCATTTTTAACCCAGATTTTACAGCATAAAGGCTTTGGGGAAACCCAGATTGGGGTAATCAACGGAGTCAAACTGTTTGCAACGGTAATATTTCAGGTGGTTATCGGAAGCTTTTGTGATAAATATGCAAAAAAATTCTCTTTAAAGTCCATTATTGCAGTTTTAGCGGCGGCAGCCTGTGGATGTACATTTATTTTCTATAAGGCCTCCCTTTCTTTTTTTGAGACCATTTTGCTGTTTGTGGGTTTTGGGGCAACCTTTACCTGTATTTCTCCGTTAATTGATTCCCTTTCCGTGCTGTATGTCAACCACGGAAGAAATGTAAATTATGTGTGGGGACGTGCAGCAGGTTCCGCGGCATGGGCGGCAGCCTGTGTGGGATTTGGTATCTTTTGTGATTATTGTGGCGTAAACAACCTGTTGCTGCTGCAGCTGCTCTTTACGGGAGGAATCTTAATTGCAGTACTTTCCATGGACAAAATTATAATAAATGGAGAGCCGGCTGACAGGGAAGAAAGGGCAAAGGCGGAAGCCCCGGGTGGAATAACGGAAAAAAAGGACAGGGTACATACAGCCTTTTATCTTTTAAAGTATTATCCAAAATACAAATGGTTTTTAATCGGTTCTGCCGTCATGTTCATGGGATACAACCTTGGAACCACATTTCTGATTAATGTAATAGAGGAGTTAGGTGGCAGTAATACCCATTACGGGATTGCAGAGTTTGTGATGGCAATCAGTGAAGTGCCCTCCGCCTGGATTATGTTAAAAACCAGAAAAAAACTGTCCGTGGATAAATTGATGCTGTGCTGTGCGGTGTTCATGACATTAAAAAATGCATTTGCAACGTATACCGGGGATGTAAATGTGATTATCATGTCCCAAAGCTGCGAAATGTTAGGATTTGGACTGTTCTATGCCGGAAGTGTTTTTCTGGTGGACGATATGCTGCCGGCAGGGGATGTGGTAAAAGGGGTATCCTTAATCAATGCCGCAACGGTTGGGATTGGTGAGGGCATCGGCTCCTTGCTCTGTGGAGCATTCAGGGCAAAGCTGGGACTGCATGGATTGATGCAGGTCAGTGTTTTTGTCAGTGCATGCTCGGTTTTCTGCATGATAATTATGTGTATTCTGCCGGTTACACTGGAACAACGGGAAGCTGAAGCTCCGTAATATATTCTTCTGTTTTGGTGGTTTCATAGCCGTCAATGTGGCAGATTTCAATTGGACAGTCACTTGGTTTTAGCCTATGCTTTTTGGCATATGCATACAGGTCCGGAAGAAACCGCTTGGTATTTTTCGGTGAACCGGTGTAAGTGAAGGAAAGGTACTTTCCGGCAGGCAGGGAATAATTGCTCTGATAAGTACTGTTTTCGGAGTAGAAGAAAACGTTTTTGGTGCGGTAATAATCTGAGGCAGGATTGCTGCCCTCAATGTCTAAGGTGTAGCAGTCGCATGCCCCGATGGTATCCACCCGCTGGGGGTGAATATGCATGTATTCAATCAGGGAGTAGTCCACGTAGCTGTCGGGAATATTAGTGTCGCTGACCATAATGCAGGGACGCTCGTATAAGTCTAAAAGCTGGATTTCATGAATATCCCTTCTTGCCAGGGCATTGTGTATCGAGGTAAGACGTGCCTGGATATTATTTTTTTGCTGGAGCAGATTTACAATACGGTCATTTACCAGATTCAATTCCTTTTCAAACAGCTCTAAGGTGGTCTGGGTGGTACGGTTTTCTTCAAAATATTTAATTTCCTCTGTGGAGAAGTTGAGAGCCAGCATTTCCCGAATCATCTTAATTTTGCGCAAATCGTCTAATGTGTAAAGGCGGTAATTATTGTTTGGGTCCCGCTGGGGCTTTAAAATACCGATTTCTTCATAGTAACGGATAGAATCCAGACCGATGTTAAAGAGCTTTGATATTTCGCCGATTTTATAAAATTTCTGTTCCTGCTGCATGATATTCTCCTTCTTCTTTTGTGTATAAATGTGTTTTTTCTGAACCATACATTAGTATGATACAAGGGTATATTAAAAAATGAAACGGAGAAAAGCAAGTAAAATCAATAAAAAAGGAAAAAAATAAAGAATTGACCCTGGTAATATACCAGAATATATACTATAAACAAAAAAATTGCAAGCCATTAGCCTATGGCAGATAGGAGGTTTCTATGGAGCGAATTACAAATCACCCAATTCTTGGAGAAATACCCCAGGGAAAGCTGGTAGCATTTACATATAACGGAAAGACGTTAGAGGGATATGAGGGAGAGCCTATTGCAGCAGCCCTCCGGGCAGCCGGGGTTATGACACACCGGTATACTGCGAAAAAGCATGAGCCCCGCGGCGTGTTCTGTGCCATAGGCAGATGTACGGACTGTGTTATGGTGGTGGATGGAATGCCAAATGTCAGAACCTGTATCACACCGCTGAAAGCAGGCATGACTGTGGAGACACAGTATGGTGTATCCAGTCATCCTGCGTAAGATAAGAATAAAGGAGGAGACAGAGATGGTACCGGAAAGATATGACTTAATTATAATAGGAGCTGGTCCCGCCGGGTTATCGGCGGCAATTGAGGCTGCAAAGCATGGTATTAAGCCCATTGTATTTGATGAAAATGAAAAGCCCGGAGGACAGTTATTTAAACAGATACATAAGTTTTTTGGCTCAAAGGAGCATAAAGCCAAAATCCGCGGCTTTAAAATTGGAGAGGAGCTTTTGGCAGAGGCAGAGCAGTATGGAGTGGAGGTTGTACTAAATGCTATCGTTGTGGGGCTTTATGAAGAGAAAGAGGTTACTGTTAAAATTGGTGAAGAGGTAAAGCATTTTAAAGGAGACAGTATTCTTGTAGCAACCGGGGCAAGTGAGAATATGGTCAACTTTAAAGGGTGGACGCTTCCGGGAGTGATTGGCGCAGGAGCGGCACAAACCATGATGAATCTGCACCATGTTAAGCCGGGTAACCGTATTTTGATGCTTGGCTCCGGTAATGTTGGACTGGTAGTAAGCTTCCAGCTTCTTCAGGCAGGCTGTGAGGTGGTTGCTCTGGCAGATGCTGCACCGAGAGTGGGAGGCTACGGCGTTCATGCATCAAAGGTTGCCCGGTGCGGAGTTCCTTTTTATCTGTCCCATACGATTTTAGAGGCGGAGGGAGAGGAGCATGTGACCGGGGTGGTAATCGGTGAAGTAGGTCCCGATTGGAAGATAATACCGGGAACAGAGAAGCATTTTGATGTGGACACCATCTGTCTGGCAGTTGGCTTGTCACCGATGTCCCAGCTTTTAAAGCAGGCAGGCTGTAAAATGCAGGATACACGGGGCGGCTATGTACCGGTGTGT
The DNA here is from genome assembly GCA_900544905.1 of uncultured Clostridium sp. Taxonomy (GTDB): domain Bacteria; phylum Bacillota; class Clostridia; order Lachnospirales; family Lachnospiraceae; genus CAG-590. The sequence continues at coordinate 9,726 of UQXF01000085.1, read as the reverse complement.
GAGGAGGATGGAGCAACCTCCGTTGAAGGGATTTACACCGCCGGAGATGTATCGGGAATTGAAGAGGCAAGCTCTGCAATGATAGAAGGCCGTATCAGTGGAGCCGCTATTTCCTGTTATCTTGGATATATAACGGAAGAGGAAAAGAATGAAAGAATCAGGGAGTTAGAGGCGGCGCTCTCCACTCTCCGGCAGGGAATGTTTGCACCGGAAAACAGAGGGAAGCTGATGGAAAAGACAGAAGAGGGAATCCCTGTTTCCATGAACCTGTTGGAGAAGGGATACATTGCGGAGGAAGAAATTGCAAGGTATCCGGGGGTGACAAAGCAGTCCACGGTGCATCCGGTTATTGAGTGTACACAAAATATTCCCTGCAACCCATGTCAGGATGCATGTCCGAAGGGATGTATCCGCATTGGCAGGAATATTACCTCTCTTCCTGTGGTTGACACGGAGCATGTGTGTATAGGCTGTGGTATGTGTGTGGCTTCCTGTTCGGGACAGGCGATTTTTCTGGTTGAGGATGAGGTGGAGCCGGGATTTGGTACGGTTACGCTTCCCTATGAATTTCTTCCGCTGCCCCAAAAGGGAGACAAGGGCGTGGCACTTGGGAGAGACGGTAAAGTGGTGTGTGAGGCTGAGGTAAGCGGAGTACGCTCTGCTCCGGCATTTGACCATACAAATCTGCTGACAATAAAGGTGCCGTCGGATATGGTAATGAAGGCACGGTTTTTTAAGAGCATCTGATAAGATGATTAAGGATGAAGGGAGATTCTGGGATGATAGATATTCAGGAAAAATTAAAGGAAATCGGACCGTATGTTCCGGCACCGGATGATGACATGCTGGTCTGCAGGTGTGAAGAGGTAACAAAGGGTGAAATCCGCCAGGCGGTTCATGCAGGAATGTTTACAATCGAGGAGCTTCGCCGTTATTTAAGATGCGGTATGGGACTTTGCCAGGGACAGACCTGTGGCAAGCTGGTAAAGGGAATTGTTGCAGGAGAATTGAAGGTGGCTGTAACAGATGTGGAACCGGCGGTGGCAAGAGCACCCATGCGTCCTGTTGAGATGCGGATTCTGGCAGAGGATGGAGGTGACAGGTATGAATAATGTAGCAGATGTTATTATTGTAGGCGGAGGTGTAGTGGGCTGTGCAGCAGCTTATTACCTGACACAAAAAGGAGTCAGAAATGTAATTGTATTCGAGGGCTCTGACAGTATCGGTCATGGGGGCTCCAGCAGAAATGGCGGAGGTGTACGCCAAAGCGGCCGTGATGTCAGGGAGCTTCCCTATGCCATGTATGCAATTCAGAATATGTGGCCAACCCTTTCGGAAGAATTAGGTGTAGATGTGGAATACTATCAGAAGGGAAATCTCCGGCTGGGAAAAACAGAGGCACATATCAAAAAGCTGCAGAAGCTGGCAGCCAATGCGCAGTCAGTAGGCCTGGATGTGCGGATGGTAGATGGAAAAGAGGTAAAAGAAATTTGTCCATATCTTTCCGATGACATTATCGGGGCAAGCTGGTGTCCCACAGACGGTCATGCCAATCCATTAATGACCACACTTGCTTATTATAAGCGAAGCCTGGAACTAGGTGTCCGTTATTATACGGGTGCCAGGGTAAAAGAGCTGCGCAAGGTAAAGGGCAGAGTAAGAAAGGTTATTCTGGAAAATGGAGAGGTGTTTGAGGCAGGGCATATTATTGTTGCCGCAGGATATGAAAGCCGTTACATTGTCCGCTCTGTTGGAATCGATGTTCCCATGACCCGGTATTTTGAAGAGGCACTGGTGACGGAAATGCAGCCCCATATGTTTGACATTATGCTGGGAACCGCAGATGCGGATTTCTACGGACATCAGGCAAAGCACGGCTCTTTTGTGTTTGGCTCGGAATCCGGGCTGGAGGAAGCTGCTGACATGTCACCGGAGGAACTGAGAACCAGTGCATTGACAGTGTCCGCGGGATGCCGTGCCATTATGGGATATATACCACTGCTTAAGGATGCTAAGATTGTGAGAACCTGGGGCGGCTGGCTGGATTTGTGCTATGACCAGGTGCCGGTAATCAGTAAGGTGGATGAAGCGCCGGGATTAATCCTTGCCTGTGGCTTTACCGGACATGGATTTGGTACGGCACCTTCCGTGGGATTAATGCTGGCACAGCTGGTGGTTGATGAGGATACGGTTGTGGATATTTATCCTCTTCGCTATAACCGGTTTGTCAGCACCAGATAGTAAAAAATGGGCAGAAAAAACCGGAGCGCAGAGCAGTGTGAAAGCTGTCCGGCTCCGGTATTTTATTATGAAAATTCACTAACGGTAGGTAAAGAAGAGAGATTATTATCCTCGGAATCGTCCGGTATGGATTTGAGATATTCTGTATCCTTATTATGGGCAATTCCCACTCCTTTGATTTTTCCGTTTTTGGCAAGGGTAACCCCTTCTTCACGGCTGACAATCCGGTTATCGGATAGCTGGTAACCGGATACCCTGCCGCTTTTTTTCACAAGACCGGTGATGCTTACTGCATCAGCAGCGGGAGTTGGTATGTCATCCATAGCGAGCTTTGGAAGCTCTGTGCTCATTTTATTATCCATGTTTGTGCCCTCCTGATTAAATGTGCTTTAATTTCCTCCGGGACCATCTCTGCGTTCCCGGTTATCATTTTGTACCACGTATTTAGAAGTAGAGGAATCCTCATCAGAGTTGGTTTCCGAAACCTGGGAGGTCTGGTTTTTGCTTCTGTGGCAGTCAGAAAAAGTGTCTGTAAGGTTTTGATTTGAAGTTTTACTCTTTTTCATGGCAAAGCCTTCCTTTCTTTTTTTATAGCATCTCCCCGAAAAAGAAAAAATATTCGGCGCTTGACATTTTTTCAATGATATTTTATATTAAGTCTAGTTAAAAAGGTTGTGAGAAAGAGGAGTAGAAGCCGTTCCTTGCCAGAGAGAATAATCCGCAGGCTGTAAGATTATTTCAAGAAGAAGACTTTGAAGGTAGCTTTTGAACTGCATAACTGAGAAATGAAACGCAATGTAGGTTATGACGATTCGTCCCCGTTACAGGATAAGAGAAGTAAGAAATTAAGGTGGTACCGCGAATATTCGCCCTTTGTCAATTTGGATAAAGGGCGTTTTTTATTGTAACAGTGTGAAAAGGAGAACAATTATGCCAAAAGAGTTAGAAAAAAATTATAATCCTTCAGAAATTGAAGACAGAATTTACAAAAACTGGTTAGACAAAAAATACTTTCATGCAGAGGTAGACCGCAGCAAGAAGCCGTTTACCATAGTAATGCCGCCGCCAAACATTACCGGACAGCTTCACATGGGACATGCCCTGGACAATACAATGCAGGATATCTTAATCCGTTATAAGAGAATGCAGGGCTATAATGCACTATGGCAGCCGGGAACCGACCATGCGGCAATTGCGACAGAGGTTAAGATTATTGAATCCCTGAAGGAAAAGGGAATTGACAAGGAGGACCTTGGCCGTGAGGGCTTTTTGGAGAAAGCCTGGGAGTGGAAGGATGAGTACGGCGGACGTATCATCAACCAGTTAAAGAAGCTTGGTTCTTCTGCCGACTGGGACAGAGAGCGTTTTACCATGGACGAGGGTAACAATGATGCGGTAAATGAAGTATTTTGCAAGCTCTATGAAAAGGGCTGGATTTATAAAGGTTCACGAATCGTTAACTGGTGTCCGGTGTGCCAGACCACCATTTCCGACGCAGAGGTGGAGCATGTGGACCAGGACGGTTTCTTCTGGCATATCAATTATCCGATTGTGGGAGAAGAGGGCAGATATGTAGAAATTGCCACCACCCGTCCGGAGACCTTGTTAGGTGACACAGCGGTTGCAGTCAATCCTGAGGATGAGAGATATCAGGATATCATCGGCAAGATGTTGAAGCTTCCTCTTACAGACCGTGAGATTCCGGTGATTGCGGACCCATATGTAGATAAGGAATTTGGAACCGGCTGTGTGAAGATTACACCTGCACACGACCCAAATGACTTTGAGGTTGGAAAGCGCCATAATTTAGAGGAAATCAACATCATGAATGATGATGCAACGATTAACGCCCTTGGCGGCAAGTATGCAGGAATGGACCGTTACGAGGCTCGTAAGGCAATGGTTGCGGATTTGGAGGCAGAAGGATTATTGGTTAAGGTGGTTCCTCACAGCCACAATGTCGGTACCCATGACCGCTGTAAGACCACGGTGGAACCGCTTATTAAGCCGCAGTGGTTTGTAAAGATGGAGGAAATGGCAAAGCCGGCATTGGAGGCTGTGAAGAGCGGCGAGCTTAAGCTGATTCCGGAGCGTATGAATAAGAACTACTATAACTGGCTTGAAAATATCCGCGACTGGTGCATATCCCGTCAGTTGTGGTGGGGACACCGGATTCCGGCTTATTACTGTCAGGATTGTGGTGAGATTACCGTATCTAAGGAAGCTGTCTGCACCTGTCCGAAATGCGGTTCTTCCAACATGAAGCAGGATTCGGATACACTGGATACCTGGTTTTCTTCCGCATTATGGCCATTTTCAACCCTTGGATGGCCGGAAAAGACAGAGGAAATGGATTATTTCTTCCCGACAGATGTACTGGTAACGGGATATGATATCATTTTCTTCTGGGTAATCCGTATGGTGTTCTCTTCCTTAGAGCAGACCGGAAAGCTGCCATTCCATACCGTATTATTCCATGGTCTCGTAAGGGATGACCAGGGCAGAAAGATGTCGAAGTCTTTAGGAAATGGTATTGACCCGTTGGAGGTTATTGATAAATATGGTGCCGATGCACTGCGGTTTACGCTGATTACCGGAAATGCACCGGGTAACGATATGCGTTTCTACTGGGAGAGAGTGGAGGCAAGCCGTAACTTTGCCAACAAGGTCTGGAATGCTTCCCGTTTCATCATGATGAATATTGAAAAGGCAGATGTGAAGGATGTTGACCTCGGTAAACTGACTCTGGCAGACCGCTGGATTTTATCCAAGGTGAACACCCTTGCAAAGGATATGACGGAAAACCTTGATAAATTCGAGCTGGGTATTGCAGCCTCCAAGGTATATGATTTTATCTGGGAGGAATTCTGTGACTGGTACATTGAGATGGTAAAACCAAGACTTTACAATGATGAGGACGAGACCAAGGCTGCAGCGCTCTGGACGTTAAAGACCGTATTAATCAATGCATTAAAGCTGCTTCATCCGTATATGCCATTTGTGACGGAGGAGATTTTCACCAATTTACAGGACGAAGAGGAGTCCATTATGATTTCTGCATGGCCTGAATTTAAGGATGAATGGAACTTTGAGAAGGATGAAAAGGCGGTGGATACCATTAAGGATGCGGTCCGGGGAATCCGGAACCTCCGGGCAGAGATGAACGTGCCAAACAGCAAAAAGGCAACGGTTTATGTTGTTTCCGAAAAGGAGGAGGTTCGCAGCATTTTTGAGGACGCAAAGGTTTTCTTTGCCACCCTGGGATTTGCTTCTGAGGTAATAATTCAGGCAGATAAGACCGGAATTGCAGAGGATGCTGTGTCAACGGTGATTCATGATGCAGTGGTTTATATGCCGTTTGCAGAGCTGGTAGATATTGAAAAGGAAATTGAGCGTCTTAAGAAGGAGCAGAAACGTTTAGAGGGAGAGATTAAGCGCTGTAACGGAATGCTCAACAATCCGAACTTTGTGGGCAAGGCTCCTGCCTCCAAGATTGAAGAGGAGAAGGCGAAGCTGGAGAAATATACAGGTATGCTTGCAACGGTGGAGGAGAGACTTGCACAGCTTGGAAGATAATGGATGCAGTGTTCTTTTCAGGTAAGCAATAGAATTATGTTGAAAAAAACGGTAAATTTTTTTATAATATTAAATAAATTTACAAGCAGTTTAATGAGGGAGGTTGAGTATGGGGTTATTTGACAAACTACTGGATAGAGGTGCGAAGGCGCTTGGCGATGTGGTATCCGATAAGCTTTCGGATGTGGTGAATGGTGACAATGAGATTGGAGAGACCTTCCGCAGTGTCAAATCGGCGGTGTCCTCTGTTGCGGGATTAAATGAACAGGATACGTGGGAGGAGCCGGGAAGCCGGAGAGGAATGTCCAATCATGGGAAAAAATCCCAGGTTCCGGAAAAAAGCTTTGAGGAGAAGCTTCAGGATATCTTACAAAATGCAGGAAATTATGAGCTTCGCAAAACGATTTCGCCGGATGAATTGGAGCAGGAATTTGGCAGGGAGATATATGCCCGCGGCGGCTGCTATTGTAAGCCGGAGAGTATTACCTATGGAATCTATAAGGGCGGTAACAGAGTGCTGATGATTCGCCTGTGGTGGGATTATGGTATGTACAGCCGTGTGGCAAACCGGCAGATTAAAGAATATTGTGATGCCAATGGGGTGAAGATGTTAGACTTTTTTGAATATCTTCCAAATGAGGAGGATTACATGGAGCAGAGAATCCGGGAGCAGCTGGTATAAAGCTTAACCGATTGATTTTTAGAATTGCAGGATACTGTTTACAGGGCTGAAAAAAATATTAAGGGGTTCTTTTTTGGACTTTTCTGGCAGCTCCGTAATGGTATATAGAAAAAGAGAAAAGCAGCGGAAGCTGCGCCTGTGATGGATGAAGCATATCCATTTATGATTTGCGAGAGCAGGTCTTAAAGGCTTTGCAGGCGGCATGGGTATGTTCAGTCTGGTAGAATGAAGCACGCTTTCATTCCTTCAAAGCATTTTCTCTTTTTGCGTCTGGCAGATGCCGGGCGTCTGGAAAGAAAAGACTTCGCTTTGTGCGTTTGCAAAAAGGCGGGGTCTTTTTTATATCATAGGACAGGGCTTGTTCTGCTAAAGTGGTAAAGTATATAATTTCCTATGATATAAAAACACTCCGTGAGGATCGCACTGCGGCGGATGGGAGAAAAATGTCGCTGAGGCGACCCGCCGCAGGCGGAGAATCTCGCAAAGCGGGATTCTATCTTGTATATGTGGAGCTGATTTTTGAAACCATGAGCGGTACAGATGTTTGTGTATAAAATATCCTCTAAAGGGGTGCGTTATATTTGGAAAGGGATTATATGGAGATATTGGATGCGCTGTATCTGCCGGAGACCTGGCAGGAATTTTTACAGCATAAAATCGAAAAGCAGCATTTATCTAAGCCGGAACAGGAGAAGCTGGAGAAATATATAAGAGAGGAAAAATATATCGAAATTCTGCACTCCATTGAAAATCCGCAGGCAAAGCTTCCCTTACCTGTGAAAAAGGAGGTTAACAAGGGCGGTGTGTCCAGAAAAAGAGTGGTGTATTCCTTTCCGGAGGAATTTAATATCGTGTTAAAAGCGATTGCTTTTTCATTGTACCGGTATGATGCTTTATTTGCGGCAAACTGTTATGCCTTCCGTAGAAGTTATGGTGTGAAGGATGCGATAAAAAGAATCCGTACAACAAAGGGAATTTCAGGAAAATACTGCCTGAAGATAGATATCCATGACTATTTTAATTCCATAGATGTTCCGGTACTGGTACATAAGCTGGAATTTCTAAGGGAAAAGGATGGCAGGGTATTCCGGTTGTTTGAAAGACTTTTAACAGAGGATAAGGCGCTGGCAGGAGAAGAAATTATCTCCGAAAAGAGAGGTGCCATGGCAGGCACGCCGGTTTCCCCGTTTTTTGCCAATGTATATTTAATGGAGATGGACTGGTATTTTGAAAACAGGGGAAATCTTTATTTCCGGTATTCGGATGACATTCTGGTTTTTGCCGATACCAGAGAAGAGCTGGAAGAACTTCAAAGGGAATTATATGAATGGGTAGAAGGACTGCATTTAACCCTGAATCCCCAAAAGGTTCATATCAGCCAGCCCGGGGAGCTCTGGGAATTTCTTGGCTTCTGCTATCAGAATGGCAGGGTGGATTTGTCAGAGAATACAAAGAAGAAAATAAAGGGGAAAATCAAACGGAAAGCCCATGCCCTCCGGAGATGGCAGGCAAAAAAGGGCTTATCCGGTGAGAAGGCGGCAAAGGGCTTTATCCGGGCAATGAATCACAAATTTTTTGATAAGGGAGAGGGAACGGATTTTTGCTGGAGCCGGTGGTTTTTTCCGAACCTGACAACGGTTGCCGGTTTGAAGGAGATAGATGCCTGCATGCAGCAGTATATCCGGTACTGTGTGACAGGAAGGCATTACAAGGGAAATTACCGCATTTCCTATGAACAGATGAAGCAGTGGGGCTACCGGAGTCTGGTGCATGAATACTATAACTATCCCCTTGTAAGACGTTAGGATGTTTTTTTGGTCTTTACCTTTGACCAGGAGGAGTAATACTTCTTTCCATTTATAAGCTTATAAGACCTTACACGGACATAGTATTTTTTCTTTGCCTTTAATTTTGTGATTGTTATCTTTGTTTTTCCCTTGCCGGCAACAACTTTCTTCTTGACGCCGGATTTAAAATTCTTCTTTGTGGAGCATTGTACCTCGTAACCATCCACGGTTTTTTTCTTGCAGGTTATGGTAAGCTTTTTTTTGCCGGCTGTGATTTTGGTTATGGAGGTAGCCGCTACCTTAACCGGAACCTGAACGCTGACAGAGGCAGAAACACCAGAACTGCTTACCGCTTTTATGACTGCCTTGCCATAGCCTGACGCTTTTGCCTTTCCACTCTGGTTTACGGATACTGCACTGGAATTGGAGGAGCTCCAGCTGATATCTCCCAGTACCTGCAGTTCTCCGTATGAATGATAGGTTCTTACGAGATTGTATTGTACCGTTGCATTTTTGCTAAGGCTTGTCTTTTTCGTATAGCCCGGCATTGCCACAATTTTTGCTTTTGACAGGGAGGAGGCGGGAACCTCTATGGTCTGTATGATGTTTTTGGCACTGCTTAAAGGAGCGGTGTCCATTTTGATGACAGTTCCATCCGCAAAGTCAAATGCTACCCAGTCCTCATTGGTAAATTCGCCAGCCCCGGTACCGTCAAAGTTCGCCATTCCCATATAGGTAGTAGCCGGATTAATCATACTTGTGTAATGTCCGGTTACACCCTGTCCCTGTTTCACCCAGGTGCTTTTTTCGGTGTACCACATGTTTACCGAGCCGGTAATGGTGTCTGCTCCCCAGGCGAGAACCTCTGCGTAGGAGGTGACGCCATTAGGAGCTGCAATGTCAAAGCAGCTTGCTCCTGTGGGTCTTTCATGCTGTGGATAGATTGCTGCCTCTGCAGCCCGGATTCGTGCAATAAACTCAAGGTCAGAGGACCATTTAATTGGTACATAGTCATTCATCGTCAGCTTGCGGTCAGGGTCCCTTGGGTCAGGATATCCCTTCTGACAAGCCTCCTTGCGGATTGCATTTACACGGTTAACTGCATTTTGCACATCATTGGCAAAGCTGCCCTCTAATCCCATCAGCACATTACCCCTGGATGCGGTTGCCACATCTGTTGGAAGAACCCTTGTTGTGGAGGTCCTTGCCAGAGCTTTCGTGTCCGGCAGTATACAGACTGCGCATATTGCAAATAAAGTTATTCCATATCGTATCATTTTTTGTATTTTCATAATTCTCACCTCTTGTCTTTTATTTTACGTCAGGTTATTTTGTTTTGCAATTATTTTCATTTAAATTCCATATAGCTCTTATAATATTCTCTGCATATTGCTGTCTCTTATACACATCTGACGCTGCCGACGATCTTACGCGTGTAGA
>UQXF01000084.1 GCA_900544905.1 uncultured Clostridium sp. | reverse complement strand
CGTAAGATCGTCGGCAGCGTCAGATGTGTATAAGAGACAGCACTTCTTTGTCATGATAAGTTTTTCAAGTGAAAGTGAAATTCATTTTTAAGGTACTAATATTTTTTAGATATACAGCATCCAGTGAAAAATTTCTCCAAAAAATACTGCTATCGAAATCAGGCTGATAATATAAACACATGCATCCTTCATTCGTTCTCTTATCTGTTTCATCATAATCACCATTTCCTTTCATAATCCCATATCATTAAAGGTATTTACTGTAATTGACAGCGCTGTTTTGTTCCTGTCTTTTAACAGATTACCATGAGACCCTGACAGACTATGGCACATGACAAAAATTTTTTTAAATATTTTGATGGCGTCGTTAATATGAGGAATTTACAATAGGGATTCCTATTTTGGCATAGGTTTTATCCTCCTGCTCTGCGTAGGTCATAACGACCTGAATATTTACCTTCTTTTCATTTAAAGTCAAAAAGGAATCCTCCAGCCGGGTATAACCATACACTGTATGAATGCCATTTTCATTGATGGCGTCCACCTCCTTTGCCCTGGCGAGGTCAAATATTTCCTTAACAAAAAACTCTTTTTCATCCTGGGTATAGTTTCCCTTTTTCTCCATTTCAAGCTCTAAGCTCACCTGTGCGTTTACGCCAATCTCCTCGTATATACGTTTTACCTTTTCATAAAGGGAAAACCCATCCTCAACTGCTTCGCCGGTCTGGATTTCCATTACAATATACTGCTCCGGTTCCTCTTCCTCCCTCAGCATACTGATAATTTGAAGAGTGGTATCCGCATATTTACCTTCCTTGGTTAAAACCATTTTCTCATAACCATCCCCGCTTCCTGTAGTGAAGGTATATCCGTCTGTGATTCCCAGTTTCAGCGCCAGATTTTCAAGCATTTCCCTCCGGGTTTCGCTGGATATCTCCATACTGCCAAAATTACCGTAACCCTTAATCCATTGCTCTGTCACATTGTCGTCCACAACAGAAAAGGCAGTCACTGCCTGTGTGGCATTTTTCTCATGCTCCTGATAGTTCACATAAATTTGTATTGCCACGATACTCCAAACTAATATTAAAAAACTGATTTTCGCTTTTCTGGTCACAAAAAATGCCCCCAATCCTTTTTTTATAGGATTGACGGCATTATAAATTTTATTCAAAATCTTTCTTTTCCAGGTTCTCTAAATTGCTGCAGTCCGGATTCATGTGGTCATAGGATTTTGAAGGTACCCCATGATAAACCGGCGTTTCTCCGCTGCTGTCAGACATTGTGCCTGAACTGTCCTCCCCTCCGTCTGCCCGGGCTGCCACAGACTGTGGGGAAACTGTCAACGGCATCATTTTTGCATAGACCACATACGTATCACAGAGCATATCGTGAAATCCCTGCTTTTCCTTTGTCACAAACACAGCCAGATAGCCAATGCATAACAGGGAGGACAGGAAACGCCCCACCGTCTCACGGTATAAAACATTTAAGAATGTCCACTCTCCGCTTTTGGTCACCACCTCTAAACGCATCAGCATTTTTCCCGGCGTAGCATGTGCAAAATAGGTCAGCAGCACGAAATAGGCTGCTACACCAATATATCCCAAAACATCCAGGAATGAATATTCAAAGATAAAATTTGCTTTTAAAAATTCTACCCCGCCCATAGCTGCAAGGGAAAACGGAAGCTTCACAATTCCAGCCAGCAAAGCTGCGATAATGCTGTCAATTATAAATGCAACCAGCCTTACAAAAAAACCGGCATAGACCCTATTCTCCAATTGGTTCTGCATAATACATCGGCACCCCGCTTCCTAACTGGTTCATCAAATCAACAAGTACCTCTGCTTCCGATTTCTCTTTGGAAGATGCCACCGAACCCATTAAAGCTGACAGATAACCGCCCGTACTTTTTGGCTCATAAAAAGTATCCACTCCACTTTTTTCCCTTACATAGGCATCAAACTCCTCCGAACCCTTAATACCATCAATCAGCCCATTTTCCACTGCCTGTTTTGCTGTATAGATGCGTCCGTCTGCAAGCTTTTTCACAGCTGCCACAGACATATTTCTTCCCTCTGCCACAATGCTTACAAACTGCTCATAATACTCATCCACAATAGACTGGTAAATGGCTCTCTGCTCACTTGTCATTGATTTCCCTGCACTACCCATATCCTTATTCTGGGCAGAGACAACATTGTCTTCCTTAATCCCCAATTTTTCATATAAGCCTGACATATCGTAATTGGATATAATAACACCAATGGAACCGGTTGTGGTTATGCGGTTTGCATACTGCTCATCCGCAGCGGATGCAATGTATACGCCACCTGAACAGCAGGAATTCTCCATATATGCCCAGATTGGGCGGTTTGTTTTCTCCTTATACTCTTTAAGCTTCAGATAAAGCTCATCCGCCTCATAGACTGTTCCACCCGGCGTATTCATTCTTAGAATAATTCCCTTATTGCTATTGTTGTCAATCAGTTTGTTTATATACTCCATTAACAAATCATGATTATAACCTGCACTGGTTCCATAAAGACCGGAACTGTCAGAGGATGCCTGAATCGTCCCTTCCACCGGTACTACCGCAATGAAATCCTGAGCCACCGGCATATCTGCCAGTGCAGATGTGTTATCCCCTCCATACAGGCTGCTCATAAGGCTGTCCAAACCGGAGGATGCCTTTTCTTCATTACTTGAAACCAGCTTGTCTGATATCGCATTTGTTATCACACTAATCACGCCTGTCACCACAAAAATGGCGGCAGCCACAATAAGCCATGTTGTCTGCTTCTTACTCATGTTTCCTTCTCCTTTTCTTAAACTCATATTCTTAAGTATAATATAGATTCTGCCTTCTTACAATATTTTAATTGCGCTTTCCCAATTTTAACCAAACAATAAAAACCAGAGGCGGCACTCTGACACCTCTGGCTTAGAATAAACCATATTTACTGCCTACAGCGGCATATTCCCATGCTTCTTATATGGCCGTGTAATCTGCTTTGTCTTCAGCACATCCAGGGCTGTGAGAATCTTTGCCTTTGTCTCATCCGGACGGATAACCTCATCCACAAAGCCACGCTTTGCCGCAGTATACGGATTTAAAAACTTATTCTCATACTCCTCAATAAGCTCTGCTCTCTTTGCATCCGGGGCCTCTGCCGCCTGAATCTGCTTTCTTCCGATAATATTAATGGCACCCTCTGCACCCATAACTGCAATCTCTGCAATCGGCCATGCGTATACAATATCAGCTCCCATATGCTTAGAATTCATTGCAATGTATGCTCCACCATAGGCTTTCCGCATAATCAGGGAAATCTTCGGCACCGTTGCCTCGGAATACGCATATAAAATCTTGGCACCATGCCGGATAATTCCATTATGCTCCTGCTCCGAGCCCGGCAAAAATGCAGGTACATCAATCAGGGAAACCAGCGGAATATTAAAACAGTCACAAAAACGGATAAATCTTGCTATTTTATCTGAGGAATCAATATCCAGGGAACCACCCTTAAAGTTTGCCTGGTTGCAGACAAAACCAACTGTGTTACCCTCCATTCGTCCAAACCCAATCACTGCATTCTGCGCCCAGTGCTTCTGCACTTCAAAAAAGCTGTCACGGTCAATCATGGCATTAATCACGTCATGGACATCATAGCTTTTCTTCTTATTATCCGGTACGATGTTTACCAGGCTCTTGCACTGGTCAACACTTCTGCCAATCTTAACCGGAAGGGGTGACTGGTTATTGTCCGGAAGATAGGAAAGCAGCTCTCTTACCCCGCCCAGACAATTCTTTTCACTTTTATAAAGGAAATGCGCCACACCGGACTTGGTGGCATGGGTCATGGCTCCGCCCAGCTCCTCGGCAGACAATTCCTCTCCAATTACCGTCTTCACCACCTGGGGACCGGTAATAAACATTTTGCTGGTTTCATCCACCACAAAAATATAGTCACAAATAGCAGGGGAGTAACAGGCGCCACCAGAACACGGTCCCAAAATAACCGCTATCTGCGGAATCACTCCTGATGCAATGGTATTGCGCTCAAATATTCCCGAATATCCGCTTAAGGAATCAATTCCCTCTTCAATTCTGGCTCCGCCGCTGTCATTAATGGTAACGATAGGACATTTCATTTTCAGAGCCATGTCCTGAATATGGACAATCTTCCGGGAGTGATATTCTCCAAGGCTTCCCCCAATTACCGTAAAATCTTCCGAAGAAGCAAACACCGTTCTTCCGTTAATCTTACCATATCCGGTAACCACTCCATCTCCGGGAACACGCTTCTTATCTAGTCCGAAATCGTCTATGCGCGACTCCGCCAAATCATTGATTTCCACAAAGGTTCCCTCATCAAATAATATATCCAGACGCTCTCTCGCAGTTAATTTACCCTTTTCATGCTGTTTATCAATTGCAGCCTGTCCCCCGCCTAAGCGTGCCAATGCACGGCGGGCTTCTAAATCCTCAATTGCCTCATTCCAGTCCAAAATTCTTACCTCCTTACTTGTTGACAAATCAACTATACACTATTCCAACAACTCTTTCAAGGGATTTCATAATTATAGACCCATGTCTAAGAAAGCTGCAATTTTTCACTGTCCCCATGCCATTACTCTGATTTACCTGCAATTTTCTCCATATATTCCTTCAATGCCATAACCGTAAGTCCCGGCACAATTGCCCCGCCCTCTGTGGCATCAATTACCGGCATTGTTACATCCGCCTTCTTCACCCGGCTGGAAATCCATCTATTATATATTGTAAATAATCTGCTTACCGGAACCGTTCCGCCTCCAATAGCCGGAACCTGCTTCATTTCCTCCGTCTCTGAAACTGCCCTTCTTGAAGTGTCTGTGGCATGGGCAAGGTTATCCGTATATGCCAAATCCAATCCGATAAATGCAATTGATTTACAGCCCAGATAAATGCAGACATCCAATGCGGTGGTGCTGACCGAGCCGCCCGTCTCGTAAAGATGCCAGCCTTTCTGCTTTGCCAGCTCCTGCGCCCTGTCATATCCATTCTGGCAAATCAGATATTTCTTTCCGCAATAATTCATGGAATATCCCTTATAGGCAGTTGCAAGATAAAGCATTGGAATCTGTTCTTCCTCCAAGCCTGCAAGATGGCTGTATATTCTGCTATTGGCATCTGTAACAATCATGTAATTCACATCTATTCCCAGCTTAAGCAGCTTGCGGAACACGGTTTCCACCGCCAGAATGATTATTCCTGGTTTTTTATTCTTCAATAGCTCTACATTTTTATCAAGAGACGGTCCCGCTGCCACTATAATGACATCTTTTCCCTCAAATTCCGGTTTTAATTCATCTATATACCCATCATAATGCTTAAAGTTTTCCCGGCTGTTACTCCCAAACTGGATAGCTGCATTCCGTTTGCCACTGTCACGGATAAAAAACATTTCCATCTGTTCCCTGATTCTTGTATCCCTGATATGGCGCAGAGAAGGGCTATGGATAATTAAATTTTCTGTTATATTATCCAGGGCGGATATAATCTTTTTAAAGTCAGGGTCATAAATTAATGAAAATCTCTTATTGGCAATCAGTTTGGACAAGTCTACTGCCATCAGACAATGGTAAATCACATCTAAGTCGTTTTCAAATACCTGTATGCGGATTCCGTCATCCAGCCGGAACATTTCCTTTATATGATATCCTAACCCTAATCCCCAAATCACATAGGAATCACTTTCCTCATCATAATAATAATCTGCAAAGACTGCTGCCTCTGTTTCCGGATTCACATTGCTATGATAGTAATAAGAACCCTTTTCATCCTGTCCTGCCATGGTAAATGCACCCGAATTGGTTGCCTCGAGATGATGCCTTCCCTGCCATGTACCAGCTGCCGTTTCCTTTTCATATGCTTCATGGTACGACTGAATTTGTTTCCACAAACTGATATCCCGTTTCTCCAAAGCAGCCAGATTATTTGTCCATACGTTCAAATCTGTTCCCAAGCCGTCATAGCTCCGAATTACCTCCTGAAGGGACTGCAAAAACGGGAGCAGCCTTAGCTCCAATAAATCTGCCAATAGCACATAATCCTTATTCTCCTGTGCCAACAGCATATCCTGCAAGGCATTGCTAATCTGATTGGGATTAACAATCTCTATCTCCTGATTATAATAAGAGATATCTGAAAATACCGCTTCCAAAACAGGCATCAGATTGCCTGTCAGGGTAGTAAAGCTCCGCACAACAACGTCATAATTTTGAACCCTGCAGGCGTTAATAATTTTGTTGATGATATATTGTAATTGTATATTGGTGTTGTAAATCTGTTCTCTAGTCATATGTTAATTCTCCTAACATAAAATATTACTGATTAAAAATGGATATTTTTCAACAGACTTGCTTCAGAACTTTTCATACTGAGCCATATCATCCTTCAGATACTTATTTGTCAACTTGCAGTTAATACTTACTTTACTCTTTTCATTCATCAAAAAATCTGCTATAGCAATATCAAGCTATGCATTCATCAAAGATTCCATCATTTTCATTTTATCTTCTATGGTATCAATTTCTCCACAAACACGTCCCTTAATATCAAATGGCTCAATTCTACATTTCTCAGAAACCATGTTAAAGGCATTCTCAGCATAACATTTAACAGCTTCTTTTTCACAAAAGGAAACTATCTCTCTTAACCAGACTTCCCAGTCCGTTTTTAAAATTTTATACAAGGGTTGGGCTGCAATAGCATGTTCAAAATAATCAACACCTATCTTTTGGATTCTATGATTAAGAACCACAGCCTTAAAATCTTTTTCCGGTAATTCCAAGGTTGAGTCAACAATCATACAGCTCTTTCCATAGTTCAAAACATCAACCAATACAGAATCATCGAACACCAAATCTCCATGCATCAAAAGGATGTCATCTTCCAGATACTGTTTCGCTCTATAAATAGAATAGATATAATTGGTGGAATCGTATTTTTCGTTATTGACATAAATAAGATTCATTCCATTTGCTACACAATTACCATATTCCATTAAAATATCACTGCAGTAACCTGTAGTAATCACAACATCACGTATTCCAACCCGGTTAAGTTGTTCCAGTTGTCTGCTTAATATAGTTTCTTCTCCTATTAGTCTAGTCATACATTTGGGATGTTGTCTTGTCTCTTCTCCCATTCTTGTCCCCATACCGGAATTTAATATAAGCGCCTTCATAGTAATTGCATTTTCCTTTCATTTATCTAATCACATTGTTTCAAATATTCCATAAATCTCTTACGGTTATCCTGGGCAGTCGTAGTTGGTCGTCCCAAATCAAATCTGGATAATATATTACACTTTACTTCAATAAAAGCCAGTTCGTTCCCTTCCTTAGCTTTTACCAATGTCTCTAATAACTCATCCTCATTATTAACCCGCATCTGTACCGGATACCCACACCCTTTCGCAATTTGAATCAAATCTATATTGCCTGCAACAGTAGGCATTCCTCCCACTGTCTCATGCGCTTCATTATTGATAACAATATGTACCATATTCTTTGGTTTATTCGTTCCGAGCAATGCCATTGCACCTAAATGCATTAATACTGCACCATCACCATCAACACACCAAATTCTTGTATTCGGTTTACTTAACGCAATTCCCAATGCAATAGAAGAGCTATGTCCCATAGAACCAACCGTAAGAAAATCTCGTTGATGTCCCTGCATATTTCGCTCTCTTACTTCAAACAATTCTCTAGATGCTTTTCCGGTTGTAGATACAATCACATCCTCTTTTGCTACCTTCACAATTTTTTCAATTACATCTTCGCGAACTAAACTATTGTCATTTCGATAATCAACCTTACTTTCTGTTTCAAAAGCTGCCTTTTTTACAATAAATGCAACGCTTTTTCCCTGTTCCAGAGACTGGTCAAATCGTTCCATTGCTTTTTGAATCTCTTCCTTCGTTGTATCTCTTGTAAGAATGCAATAATCCATATCTAAATCTCTAATCAAAGCTTCTGTTATCTCACCCTGATAGACATGTTGCGGTTCATCATGTACCCCTGGTTCTCCCCGCCACCCCACAATAAAGATACACGGAATACCATACACCTTTGGATGCAATAATGATGCAGACGGATTTACAATATTGCCCAAACCACTATTTTGCATATAAACAACCGGTATTTCTCCAGTAGCCAGATAATGACCGGCCGCCAACCCGACGCAATTACCTTCATTTGCAGCAATAATATGGTTCTTCCCTATTCCTTTCTTTTCCATCAAATAGTTACATAACTCTTTTAACTGAGAATCTGGAACACCGGTAAAAAAATTTTTATCCAATATTTCAAGCAGTTCACTTACTTTCATTTTATAAGTCCCCTTCCAATAATCTATAATACATCTTTCCTATTATATTCTTTGAAAAGAATACAGGATGATTTTTCAAACGCTCAACATTAACAGATTGTGTTAAAATTTCTAAATCCTTCTTTGATGCATGTACATCTACTGTTATTTCTAACTCCTTAAGCATATCTCTATACTTTTGAATGGAATCGCAAATAGAATCCGTTCTCCACAATTCGGCTAGTTGTTGCAGATAAAAAAGTAAATCCTCCTTCTTCTCTTTTTGTGCCTGTATCCATGTATATTCCCAGACTTGAGACAGGCAGTTTGCCGCTGCTTGTCCATGAGGCAATTCGTATATCTTTGTCAGTTTATAACTCATGGCATGTGCAGCTGTTGTCTTTGCAATATTAATTGCTCTGCCAGCATAATTCGATGCTATCAGCATATCCTTCGCAGCACTAGAATTACCTTTCAAATACTCTCTGTAATTTTTCAGAATTAATGTTAATCCCTGTTTTGAATATTTTCTACTTTCTTCTGTTGCTCCATTTGCCCAAAATGATTCTATACTATGGCATAATGCATCCATCATTGTTACTTTTTTTTGAAAAAGGGGTAAGGTTTCCATCAACGACCTGTCTAAAAAAACATATTCTGGGATAAGCGATTCATCTTCTACAGACTTTTTTTCCTCTTGCTCATAAATCACAGCAAATTTTGTTGCTTCACTTCCTGTTCCTGCCGTTGTTGGAATCACTAAATACGGAATTGCGTTTGGTATAATTTTTTGTTCTAAATAGGAAATACTGCTGTCCATATTCAAAAATGCCTTCACACACTTTCCTACGTCCATTGCACTTCCTCCGCCAATTGCCATAATTGCATCACATTGATTATTCTGAAAACAATTTACAGCTTTAACAACACTTTCATAAGAGGGATTCGGTTCAAAATCTGAAAACACAACCCTAACATGATTATCTGTTGTGAAATATTGACCTATTGCAGTTTTTCCGACATTCTCTCCACAAATTAATAGTATTTTTGATATGCTTTTCTGTTTTACAACGGCTTGAAATTCATCGGAAATATGCTTCGATATTACTTGCTGTTCCATTATATTTTGTCTCCTAATACAATTTTATTCCTCATCTGGTATCAATGTCAAAATTTCTTTTATAGACATACACATATCATCTGCTTCTTTTGCCCTATGGTTTTGCAGAATTATTTCCGCTGTTTTTTTCATAGCAGGAAAACCACTTCGCGTTAATTGGTTTGCATAAATGACAATATTAACTCCTCTTTCTTTAAATTCCTGCTCTGTTACCATGTTAAAAGAAGTTGGCACCACTACTATTGGAGTTTTGCTATTCTTTGCCCGAAATTTTTCCACAAATTCAAAAATCTCATCCGGCTCCTTTTTCCTGGAATGAATCATAATACCATCTGCGCCTGCCTTAACAAATGCAAATGCTCTATTTAAAGCATCCTCCATCCCCTGCTCTAAAATCAGACTTTCAATTCTCGCAATAATCATAAATTCTTGTGTCTTCTGAGCCCGCTTACCAGCTTCTATCTTTTTACAAAAATGTTCAATGGAATCCTGCGTCTGTTTTACCTCTGTACCAAATAGGGAATTCTTTTTTAGCCCTGTCTTATCCTCAATAATGACAGCAGACACACCCATCCGTTCTAACGTTTTAACATTATATACAAAATGCTCAATCAAACCGCCAGTGTCACCATCCAAGATAATCGGTTTTGTAGTAACCTCCATAATATCATCGATTGTTCTTAATCGGGAAGACATATCTACCAGCTCTATATCCGGCTTACCTTTCGCTGTAGAATCGCATAAACTGGAAACCCACATTGCATCAAACTGATAGGTCTTTCCATCCTGAAGTACTGTCGTCTTTTCTGCAATCAATCCTGTAATTCCGCTATGTGCCTCAATTGCAGTAATTGTCTGTTTCATGTCTATTAATTTTCGTAATCTTCCTCTTCTGATATCCGGAATGGATAACTGTCGTCTAGCATTTTGCTCTAATTGTAAGTATGTCTCATTATTAGCATACGGAAACTCAATTAATCTTCCTCCATATTCTTCCAATATAGAAACTACCTCATCACGAATTGGTTTTTGAAATCCTTCCTGCCAATCATCTCCATGCACAACATAATCTGGTTTCAATTCTCTTAAATTCTTTGCATAGCTTAATTCTGTCTGTGACACCACCCTTGCTACCCCATTAATGTGAGCCACAATATCTGCTCTTTCATCATAAGATAACAACGGAAACCTCTTATAACTACTCACAGCCTCATCCGATAAAACACCTATTGTAAGCTCCCCATAGGTAACCGCCTTATCAATAATTTTCATGTGTCCGCTATGTATAATATCTGTACTAAAACACATATATACCGTTTTCATGCTTATCTCCTCCGTTTTTCCTATTGTGATTCTAATTCATTTTCTCAAATTCGTCATAGGGCATTTTTAGCTTCCGTCCCCATGAGTAATTTTCTTTTATTATCTTAGCCGGATTGCCCGCCAATACACAATTATTCGTAAATGCCTTATTAACCACGCTCCCTGCTCCCACAACAGAATTGTCTCCTATGTCCGCATTATATAAAACAGTTACATTTTGCCCTAACCAGACGTGATTACCTATCTTTATAAAATGCTCCTTTGAGACACTTGTGTTTTCCCTATTATCCAAATCCATTAACGCATGTGCATTATTAGAGCGTATATAAATAGGCCATGAAAACATACAATCATTTCCGATTGTAACCGGCGAATCATAGTCTGCCTTAATTAAGGTACTTCTTTTAAATGTACATTCATTTCCAATTCTGAGTATGCTGTAAGAATAAAACTCGCATTCACCAAAAATACAATCACTGCCTATGCTTATTAATGCACCACTTGAACATTTGACAAGAGAAGAGGTAAATCTGCACTTGTCATTGATTATAATTTTCGAACCATAAAAGCACATTAGCCTTGTATCTTCAAATTCACTATCGCTACCTATTTCAACTATATTATTATATCCCTCAAATACGACTGTGTAGGCAGAACCTATCGTACTGCAAACTATTTTATTTCCATAAATATCCTCATAATAACCTCCGGTATAGAAAATCTCATAGTGATTTCTTATAACATTATAATCATGATTAACTTTAAAATTTTTACCAGTCAGAAATACAGTAATATTATTAATATAGGTGCTGACCGGAATGACAATATACATTTCCGCCGACGTAGTAATGTCCTCCGGTTTTATAACCGGTAAGCCTGAATATTCCACTATATCTTTCTTTGATTCGATAAATCCGCATACAGCTATGCCATTCCTGCTGCATTCATCCTTTATATAATCGGATTGCCTGTATGCTCCCCAAATATATAATTTTCGATTATGTATCTTCTCTCGAAAAGCATCAAAGTCAATATAGTCAAGCCAATTTTTTATTACTGTACTAACCATGTTCTATAATATATCCTTTCTATGAATTCTATATCTCAATGCAGGTATTTTTTCATCCATTTCTCATCCTTTGAATAATTTTTGTTCGTATCAAAACAGATAATATTATGCTTGACATACCTCTTATCCTCCGGAGGCAATGTCATATAATCTCCATACATTACGGACAAATACACATCCGCATTTCCCGGTACAGGATATAAATCATCTTCAAACTGCATCATTTTTACAGGATATATATCCTCCACCCTGTAAAATAATTTTTTATTATATGGTGCGAACAAATCTGCAACAAGATTGGAGTCTGTATTTAGATATTGTGTTAATATGCTATTCATCTTCCCAAAAACCTTTTTTGCAGAATACCTTTTATGGGCATAATATTGCTGATTCGCAAAGTATTTTTTTATAGGATTTTTCCCCGTAAAATTATTCCACTTTTTTATACGCGAAAATAAAGTTTTAATGTCACCCACTTCACGATACATTTTATCCTGCAATTCCTTATCCTCCGGAATCGTATCAAAAGGGAAAATATCTAAATAAAATCCGTGATGAATCCTCAAATGTGCAGTTTCCCTGTTCACTAATGCAGTATTATTTCGAAAAACCTTAGCATGTCCTACGTAATAATCCGGTGTATCATTTGCATCAAGAAGTAGATAACCGTCACTTAAATCTTTTCTTGCAATGTCAAGGAATCTGATATAATCTTTTCTCAGCATTCCAATATCAATATCGTCATCCCAAGGAATAAATCCCTGATGCCTAACTGCTCCTAATGCACTTCCCGCACATAAAAAATACGGAATATCATTTTTTTCACAAACCCTCTTTACCTCATGTAAAAGCGGAAGTAATTCTTTTTGTATCATTCTCGTCTTCTCTTCATTATCCTGTCTGTCGTTCTCCATATCTTTTCTTAGCTTGATATCCTCGGAAGACAAATTTCTCTTAACAATCTCATCCATATCATGAATAATACAATGAATTCCCTCATCCTTAAGAATATTATAATTCTGAACAAAATGCTTTTGATTCATCATTATAATTACATCAATTTCCTTATCTTTTAAATCATAACAGGAAACCACCTTTCTCCCTGTAATATAATTTCCCACCTTTGTTCCCATTATATCAATAACAAAAGAAATGTACTCTGCTTTTGGGTCAACTATTTGTAAAAATGCAGTTCCTTTTACTCCACCTCCCCAAATTACCACCTTTTTGTTCTGTTGCTTATACCAATTTAAAACTTCAATAACATTCTCCTTTATCGGTTGATAGTAATCCTCAAAAGCAGCCTTCGCTCCATACTCTTTTTTCCAAGTCTTCCATTTTTTCATAATTTATTTTGCCCTCCTCATTTTAATGAATAAACCAAATGTTTTCAATTCATCCGATTCTTCTCTCTTCATACTTCCGTATTCATAATTTTTATTATCTCTTTAACCATTCTTTGCGACGAATCGCCATCTATATTCTTATAGAGCTTTGCTCTAAATTTCTGTCTCTTTTCTAAAACCTTATCTTGCTTTAATGCTTCATGGATTCCATCCTCCAAAGCTTTCTGATTATATGCCCGTATCTCTGGCATATACTCCTTAAAATCAAAATATCCATCTCTTGTATCCTTTATATATTCCTCATAATCATAGTGAAATGCAACAACCGGACGGTTCAACAACATATAATCACTATATACAGAAGAATAGTCAGCAATCAACAAATCTATCTTTCCCAAAAAAGAATTCACATCCACCTCCGACGGCACTACATAAATATTTGAATACGTAATTTCTTCAAATACTTCCTTACATGCAGACTTGGGATGAAGCTTGCAAACAAGTTCCATCTGATTCTTCTGAAGATACCTATTAAAGGTTTTCAAATCACATACTTTAAAAAATTTATTTTCTGATGGACGGAATGTGGGCAAATAAGCAATAATCGTTTTTCCCTCACTGTTCCATTTTTTTATCTCTTTCATAAGTGCATATTCGGCTGGCAAATATAAATTCCTCACTTTAACCCGACCAGTAGTGTCTTCAAACAAAATATCATTTCTAGGATATCCTGTTTCTATCACATGCTCTTTCGGAATCTGAAATGCTCTTGCAAATATCTCACTCATCATCGGAGAAGTAGCAAGAATATAGTGGCTTGGTTTTTCGTCAGACAAACGTCTTGGAAAATATTTGAATTTCTCCCATGCATTCTTTGGATGTCTTACTTTATCATGCTTGTTGTCATAATTAATACATTTGTTACCAACTCCATGCCAAAGGTTCACTTTTATAGCCCCTCCGCTTAACCAGAAGCTGATGTCCTTAGAATAATTATCAAAGAAATATATCTTCCCCCGCAGGCAGAACCAGATTCCTTTCAAAGAATGATAATAATATGCTTCATAACCATCCTCATTCAAAAAATCCACAGTCTCCTTATCATGGCTTATCCATATCGGACGAATTTCTTTACAGTTTTCATCTCTCTCATATGCCTGGCTAACTGTTTTGTCCCCCCCCAAACTTTTTTTAACTTGTGGAGAACTTTTATCACTATGCTGACTGACATATAAATACAAATATCTTGGATTATCTGCAAACCGCCTTCCAAAGGTGGAGCCAAAAAGCCAGACCTTCTTATCTCTTGGAAATAAAAAAGAGAACCAGTATACAGGTAACAAAAGCAATTGTCCCCAATATTTGATTCCCTCTATTATCTTCTTCATCTTATCGCCTCATTCCCTTGAATCTATGCCGACATCCATGTCCTGGCTGTATCAAAAACATATTTGTAAACCCACTCTGCTTGTTCAAAATATTATTTTATTAAAATGAATCCGTCTTATTGTATATCGACATATTATACTGTTTATTTTAGAATTCTAAGGGATTTTCTTTTCTCTAAAGCAGTTAACCGCTGTTCCATCTCAGCAATCTTTTTTAGTATAAGCTTGTGCTCTTCGCTATCCATCTCTGCAATATGATTATACTCCTTAAAAGTTCTAATCTCCTTTTCCAATTCATCCATTTTCTTGTAAATGGATTCTTGAACGGAGTCTACATGCTGTAAAATCATATTCTCTGTGTGATGAAGCTTCTCATCCATTACTTTGCGCATGCGTATCTCCAAATTTTCCAGCTTCTCGTCCACCCGAGCTTCTAACGCTTCTAACTTCTCATCCATCCGGACTTCCAGCGCTCCCAGCTTCTCATCCATCCGGTTCATCATCCGTTCCTCGGATGCAATAATCGCACTGTTGACTACTTCTGTTGTAACCTCTCTCACAATATCTCTGACCATAAAAATATCTTCTTGTGTTATAATAACCACCTCCTTTTATATCTATTGGTTTATTTGATTATATCACATAAATATATTTAACACAACCACTATATATAGCACATAATAATAGGCTCCTACACTATTAATAACTGTCTCTTATACACATCTGACGCTGCCGACGATCTTACGCGTGTA
>UQXF01000083.1 GCA_900544905.1 uncultured Clostridium sp. | reverse complement strand
CTACACGCGTAAGATCGTCGGCAGCGTCAGATGTGTATAAGAGACAGATGTTAATACCCCATTTGGTGGAAAAGTGCGAAAATACTTGATTTACAAGGATTTTTGTGAAAAATAATGTTTGATTTTATGTAAATTAAACATTATAATGGATACAGTGATTACAAAAAATAAGGGGTTAGAGAATGTTACAAAGGATTAATGAGTTCGTTGACTATTTAACAAATGTAAAACGGGCAAGTAAAAACACAATTGCATCCTATAAGAGGGATTTGGTAAAACTTAACAATTTTTTAACAGATTCCGGTTATGGGGACTGGAAGCAGATAACGAATACCAATCTGAATTCCTATGTGCTTATGCTTGAGAAGCAGGGAATGTCTACCGCTACGGTTTCGAGAAATATTGCTTCCATTAAGGCATTTTTTTTATATTTGTTAAAACAGGGCGTGATTTCAGAAGACCCCAGTGACACATTAAAGCCTCCGAAAATAGAAAAAAAAGCACCGGTAATATTGACGGTAGAGGAAATAAATTTATTGTTAGAGCAGCCAAGCGGTAATACGCCGAAGGATATCCGGGATAAAGCAATGCTGGAGGTACTGTATGCAACCGGAATCCGTGTTTCGGAGCTGATTGGACTGAAGGTAAGGGATGTGAATCTGGCAATGAATTTTTTACAGTGCCATGACGGAAATAAAGAGCGGATTATTCCCTTTACCAATGAAACCAGAGAGGCGTTGGAAAATTATTTACATAATGCCAGGGAAGTGATGTGTAAGGGAGAGCAGGAATATTTATTTACCAATTGCCAGGGAGCCCCTATGACGCGTCAGGGCTTTTGGAAAATTATTAAATATTATTCTGCAAAAGCCGGAATTAAGAAGGATATTACGCCTCATACCATCCGCCATTCCTTTGCCATGCATCTGGTAAACAATGGTGCTGATTTAAAGTCTGTCCAGGAGATGCTGGGACACTCTGATATTTCTACAACCCAGATTTATATAAAGGCAAATGCAAACACGAAGCTGAAAGAAGTATATGAGAAGGCGCATCCAAGGGCGAATGTTTCATGAAAATGGCAGATGGCATGTAAACCTGTGAAAAATAAGTGAATCGTTTGTAACTTATATGATTTTATTGTATAATCATGTAAGTATGTAAAGGGCTATGTTACATACATGGCTCTTTTTTGATGTATCAGGAGGAAGGTTATGGTAGAAGTTAAGAATCTTAAAATGTCATACGGTAAGCGGGAAATTTTAAGAGATATATCTTTTCAGATTGGTGATGGGAAAACAGTGGGACTTCTGGGAAGAAACGGAGCCGGCAAATCTACGATAATGAATATACTGACAGGATATTTGAAGCCACGGGAGGGAGAAATCTATATTGATTGGATAGATATGCGCAAAAAGCCAAAGCAGGCAAAAAAGCATATTGGTTATCTTCCGGAGATACCGCCGTTGTACAAGGATATGAAAGTGTGGGAATATCTTATCTTTGCCGCAGATATGAAAGGCATCAAAGATAAAAAGGAAGAAGCCGCCAGAGTAATGGAATTGCTGAATATAGAAAGCCGCCAGTATGATTATATCAGGAATTTATCAAAGGGCTTGCAGCAGCGAGTTGGATTTGCCCAGGTTCTGCTTGGCAATCCATCTGTCATGATTCTGGACGAGCCCCTTGTAGGGCTGGACCCGGAGGAGAAGAAAAGCACAAGAGAGCTGCTCCGGAGTCTTCAAAAGGAGCATACAATTATAATCAGTTCCCATATCCTTACAGAAATAGAAGAACTATGTAATGAAATTCTTATCTTAAAGGATGGCAGACTTGTATTGGATGAATCCATGGCAGCTGCCAGGCGGAAAGGGAACAGAAATGTCTATAAGCTTGTAATCAAAGGCAACAGGGAAGAGATTGAAAAATGTCTGGAGGGATATGAAGCCCTGGAAACCGTCCAATATGTGGGGGAAAAGGAGAAGGGTATTTTTGAGTTTATAGGAACAGCAAAGAATACAAGGGATATCAGAGACAGCATATTTGGTTATCTGGTAAGCAGAAAATATAATGTTTATGGTATTGAAAAGATGGAAGCCTCTCTGGAGGATGTATTTATCGAGATGAATAAAAAGGAGGATGCGTAAATGTTGGCAGTTTTGAAAAAAGAATTAAAGACATACTATTCCTCTTTGTTTGCATATCTTTATTATGGGGTATTTTTTCTGGTAACAGGAATATTTTTTGTAACAAACTGTCTGGTTACCTATAGTACCCAGTTTGGATATTATGTATTGAGCCGCAGCTTTCTGGTAGTGGCGGCGGTAATTCCGTTCTGTACCATGAGATTGTTTGCCAGCGAGAGAAGAAGCAAGACGGACCAGCTGCTGTTCACAGCCCCGGTATCCACCTTTTGCGTTCTTGCAGGAAAATATCTGGCTACTGTAATCTTTGTGTTATTACCGGTTCTTGCAAGTGGGATATATCCCTGCTGGATAGCCGGTCACGGAGAAATGAGCATCCGCTTTTTGATGGGAAGTTATATTGGTGTATGTCTGGTTACGCTGGTTTTATTGTCCATTGGGATGTTTATATCGTCACTCACTGCTAATCCGGTTTTAGCTGCGGTTATGACCTTTGCTGTATATCTCGTTATTCTTTCAAGCAGGCTGATGGAGAGTATTGTTGCAGCAAATGATGGCTGGTATCAGTTTTTTCATGACAGCTCAATCTATAATAAGTATAATGATATGGTTTCCGGTATTGTCAGAAGCGGGGATATTATTTATCTGCTCCTCCTTGCCGTGTGCTTTTTCCTGCTGACATGGCTCGCACTGGAAATCCGCAGACAGAGCAGGAAGAAAATTTCAGCATATATGGCTGTTGTAATAGCAGGTTCCCTGGTTATCAGCCTGTTGTCACTATCCCATACAAGAGTGATTGACTGTACGGCAGAAGGACTTCTGACCCTTTCGGAACAGACAAAGCAGGCGGTATCGGAGATTGATAAAACAACAGATATTTATTATATAGGACTGCGCAGCCGCGCAAATGCCACTTACCAGGAGCTGTTAAAGGCATATGAGAATTTAAGTGATAATATTACGATTCATTACAAGGATATTAGTACGGATAGTGCTTTCCGCAAACAGTATCTGGCGGATGTCAGTTCGGTCAGTGAATCCAGTATTGTTGTGGTATGCGGTGAGAAATATATTTATCTGAGTGCGGATGATTATGTTACAACAACCCAGACCTCCGCCTATTCTTATGACCGGACATTGGAAATCGAAGAACAGCTTACCAGAGCAATTGTATATACGAATACCGGGGAGGCGGATAAGCTGTGCGTGGCGGTTGGAAACGGTGAGGAAGAGCTGAACAGTGGCTTTAAGAATCTTTTGCTGCTGAACAATTATGAATTTGAGGAAGTGAATCTGCCGGATACCTCTGCATCCATCCAGGGGGCAATACCGGAGGACTGCACAGCACTGCTGATTAATGCACCTCAGAGTGATTATTCAGAGGAAGAAATTGCCATATTAGAGGATTATTTAAAGTCTGGTGGAAAGCTTTTTGTCACAATTGACCCGTTAAATGAGGATTTAGAGCGTTTTACTGCATTTTTGAAGGAATATGGCATGGATGTCCAGCCGGGAATTGTCATTGAACAGGATGCAGGACGGTATGTCTATGATACACAGTATTATCTGGCCCCTGAAATTGAGGATACGGAATATACCCGGGAGATTCTGGATGAGAATTTGACAGTGCTGACAATGACCAGTAAAGGAATCCTTAAAAATGGCGGGGCAAATGGATATACATGTACGGATATTCTGACAACGGGCAGTACGGCATATTCCAAGGTAAATGATTTTGACGATTTGACAACAAAGGCGGAGGATGATATTTCAGGTCCTTTTAGCGTGGCATCCTGCGCTGAGAATCCGGATGAGGGTTCCCTGTTTTTAATAACCTCAAACATATTTTTCAATGAAGAGGCAGATACGGAATCCCAGGGCGCAAACCGAAGATTTTTTATAGAGATTCTCAGGCAGATAACCGGGACGGAGGCAAACGTCTGGATTGAAGGCAAGGATGTAGGCAGCCAGATGGCACTGTATCCCAACGGAACGCAGACCATGGTGAAGGTGGTGACTGTCATTGTGGTTCCGGTGTGTATCATTTTGCTGGGAATCCTGATACTTCTGCTACGGCATAAAAACATTAGTCTTTACAGGTTAAGAAAGAGGAAACAGAATGAAGAGAATAAATAGAAAAAATAGAATAACAGCGATTGCCATAGGCTTTTCCCTTGCAGCAGTGGCAGGGATGGTGCTTTTCTTTAAGCAGCAGTCCCTTGCTTCCTGGGTAGAGGAGGAGAACGGCAAAAAATACGAAAAGGATGACGGACAGTATGCGGTGGGTTTTTCGGAAATTGAAGAGAAGCTGTATTACTTTGATGAAGACGGCTATCTGGTAAAGGGAAAATTTTATGTGGAAGCGGAAGATGCCTACTACTATGCCGACAAAAATGGTGTGGTTCAGATTGGTGTTATCAAAACAAAGAAAAGCTTTTATCTCACAGATGACACAGGAAAAATCCAGATTGGATTTGCAGAATATGATAATAATCGTTATTATTTTAACAGCAAGGCAGAGCTGGTTACCGGCTGGTTTAAATCCGATGAAAACTGGTATTATGCAGATGACCAGGGGGTCATTATGACCGGCTTTCTGACACTGGATGGATACCGCTATTATTTGAATCCGGATGGAACCAGAGTCAGTGATGCGGTGCTGGAGATTGATGGAGTCACGTATATTTTTAATAAAGACGGCAGCATTGATGAGAATGCAACCACGCTTTATCCGGTGTATCAATATCTAAACCGGATAAGAACGGAAGCGGGGCAGGAATCTTTTACCATGAATTCAAAGGTGCAGGCCTGTGCAGTTTTGCGGGCAGCTGACCTGGTAAACGGATATGGGCAGACGGAAAGCGATACCGGAACAACTCTGGAAGCTTTGTTGAGAAACCGTGGTGTGAAGTGCTCCGGTGGTTATGAGTTTTCATATGGAGGAGTTGCAGATTATGGGATTGAACGCCTGATTGCCGATATGGAGAAGGACTTGAATCTGATGCAGGTGGTGAAGGATGGTACCGTCTCGGAGACAGGGCTTGGAATTTATGAAAAAGACGGAATCTATTATTATGACATTATCTTCATAATGGCAGAATAGCTGTAAAGGAAAAGAAAAATTTATAGAAATGTAAAAGAGGCGCCGGCATAATGTCCGGCACCTCTTTTGTAACAGCTGTTTTATTTGTCATAAAATTTTTTGATTCCATCCATTGTTGCGGTCATGTTGAGTAACAGCGCATCCAGTATGGTAATGGCAGCCATGGCTTCCACAACGACAACGGCTCTTGGGACAATCACCGGGTCGTGGCGCCCTTTAATGGATATCTCAATATTTTCATTTTCCTTGTTGACGGTATGCTGTGTTTTCAGGATGGACGGTGTGGCTTTAAAAGCTGCGCGAAGCCGGATTTCCGAGCCGTCGCTCATTCCACCGAGAATCCCACCGGCATGATTGCTGGTTTTTTCAATGGTATTGCCTTCATTTATGATAAACCCATCGTTGTCTTCAGAGCCAGTAAGTACGGCAGCCCTTTTTCCGTCACCGATTTCTACACACTTTACGGCGCCGATGGACATAACTGCTTTGGCAAGGTTTGCATCCAGCTTTTCAAAAACCGTATCCCCCAGACCGGCAGGAACCCCTGTAATTCTGGCTTCTACACAGCCGCCCACGGAATCATGGGCTTTTGTCATCTGGATAATATATTCGCCTGCCTGTGCTGCAGCATCTGCATCGGGCATATACAGCTTGTTATTGAAGATTTCAGCTTCGTCAAAACAGGCTTCATCTATTGTGATATTTCCAATGGAGCGGGTAAAGGTGGTAAAACGAATCCCCAGCTGGTTTAGTATTTTGATGGCGACTGCACCGGCGGCAACCCTGGCAGTGGTTTCCCTGCCGGAAGAACGTCCGCCGCCTCTGTAATCCCGGAAACCATATTTGGCATCAAAGGTATAGTCTGCATGTCCCGGACGGTAATAGGAGGCAATTTCGCTGTAATCACGTGACTGCTGGGTTTTGTTATATACAATCATGGAAATCGGGGTTCCTGTGGTTTTCCCGTCAAATACACCGGATAAAATCTCCACTGCATCATCCTCGCTGCGGGGAGTGGAATAGATGGATTGCCCCGGTTTTCTTCTGTTTAAAAATGGCTGGATATCGCTCTCGGAAAGAGCGAGACCTGCCGGACAGCCATCAATTACAACGCCGATGGCTTTACCGTGGGACTCTCCCCATGTTGTTATTTTGAATATGTTTCCAAATGTTGAACCTGCCATAGCTGCCTCCTGTTTTTTCCTTGTTAAAATCAATTTATCATAGCATATATATTTTTTTTTAGCAATTAAAACAAAAATGTATTTACAAAAAAATAAGGCTATGCTATTATACCAAAGTACGTTAACCGTTACTCAGATTCAGGACACTCCGACCTTTTCCTGGGTAACCGGCGATTATTTATTATAAGGAGGATGTTGTTATGGTAACAGCAGAGCAGAAGAAAGAGATTATTGAAAAATATGGCCGTGGAGCAAATGATACCGGTTCACCGGAGGTTCAGATTGCATTGCTTACAGCAAGAATTCTGGATTTACAGAATCATTTTAAGGCACATCCAAAGGACCATCATTCTAAGAGAGGTCTTCTTAAGTTAGTTGGACAGAGAAGAAATATGTTAGCTTATTTAAAGAAGATTGATATTGAGCGCTACAGAGCATTGATTGAGAGCTTAGGTTTAAGAAAATAATCTTTATTACGACATGAATGTGCAGGAAAGGCCGGCAGATGGAGAAAAATATCCATTTGCCGGTCCTTTTCTTTTTTTGATAAATCTTTTTATAAACAACATAAAAACGTTGTATTTTTCCCATAAATCAGATATAATAAAAAATAATTATGTAAAGTTGTTAAATGGATTTTAGGGTAATGAAAAATATATGTATAACATTGGGAGGAATGCAGTATGATGAATTGGTTATCAAAGAGAAAGTGGATTGCATTATGTATGGTGGCAATTCTGTTATTTACACTATTGCCAACAAACTTAAACTGGGCGGATAAGGCGGTCGGCATACAGGGAACAGAAAGTACACAGGAAGCTGTGGAGGAGACGGCAACAGAGAGAGATACGGCTTCCGAGGCAGAAGCGGTTGCCAGTACGGAAGCAGAGCAGGACATTGTGGCAACAGAAACGAAAGTGAAGGAAGACAGCTCCCAGTCCGGAGGAACCTCAGAAGCAGTGACAGCCTCTGAGCCCCAGACATCAGAGGAGCCGGTCGGGATTTCGGATACCACAGAAGGAGAGGA
Organism: uncultured Clostridium sp.; assembly: GCA_900544905.1. Classification (GTDB taxonomy): domain Bacteria; phylum Bacillota; class Clostridia; order Lachnospirales; family Lachnospiraceae; genus CAG-590. Next base: position 8,042 of record UQXF01000083.1, on the reverse strand, counting down.
GTTGTCAGAGCCGGTCTCTGGTTCTGATAAGCCGGATAAGGTGGCAGCCGGAAATGAAAAGAGCGCTTCCTCTGGCATTTTACTGGAGAATGATACCTTTAATTTGACAAACCTTACATTAGATGCGTCTTATGTGGACGAAAATAATGTGACACAAAATGTTGCATTAAGTACAACAGATAAGGTGGAGCTGCCGGTTGATGCAGATATCAATATGCATTTCAATTTCATTTTTTATGATGGTGATGAAATTGTTGTGGGGCAGGAATATGTCTATAATATCCCTTCCGATATCAGAGTAGATGTAGATGCTACCCATCCGCTTACAACCGTGGATGGTACTTCTATCGGTACCGTACATATTACAAAGGATGGCAAATTAACCTTTGTGTTTAATGATTCCGTTGTAGGACAGAGCAATATTCCGTTTTATGTCCGTTTTGAGGGTGGTTTTTCCTCTGATTCAGAGGAGAATCTCGGGGAGAGAAAGATTTCATTCCCTACTGCCGGAGGTTCTTTTGATTATACGGTAGATGTTACAGAGTCAAACAGGGGAACGGAGACGGATGAGCCGGGAGATTTAGGAGTAAGCAAGTCAGGAACAAAAACATACATAAATGTAAACGGAGAAAGCGTACCGGTTATCCAGTGGTCGGTTTCCCTTAATCTCAACGGCAGGGACAGCTTAACTGCGGATATCACAGATATGCTGCCGAAGGGACTTACCTATGCAAAGGTAGACGGTTATCCACAGCTGTCAGGTGGCAGTAAGGGTACCGTTTCCTGTGATTCTGAGGATGGAGACAGCTCGGTTTCCATTCATGTGGAAGGAGCAGATTCCTATTACCGGACGAATGTAACCTTTTATACCTATTATGGAAATGAGATTTTTGATGGAACTATAAGCAATAACAGCGGTGTAAATGTGGAGAATACGGTTGTTGTTGATGAAGAGGGCTCTGTTTCCAGTGTGCCTGGAACAGGTAATTGTTATGTGACGCCAAGTGTATTATCCAAGTCCGGCTACGAGAGTGGTGGTGTGATAACCTGGACGGTTACCATTAACCAGGATAAGCTGGATGTGGGCGGCACCACCTATACCGATACCTTTGGCGACGGTTATTTATGGGGAGCGGACGGACAAAATGTAACGGTGACGCCGGCGGGTGCAGGTACCGTATCCACTACGGATGATGGGTTTACCTTTAAGGCAAATGATGGGGTAACCGATACCATTACCCTTACATATGAGACGAAGATTGATGACTATACCATGTCAAGATATACGAATACCGGTAAACTGACAGATAATGGATTCGATGCATCTGTGACAGGAACAGTGAATGGTTATAATTTAATTTCCAAGACCAATACCAGTTATAATGAGGTTACAAAGCAGCTTACCTGGCGTGTGGCTGTAAATGAACAGGGGTATGATTTTGGAACAAAAGAAGTTACTGTTACGGATATTTATAACGTAGAGGACAAATGGCAGAATAAGATGGAGCTTGTCAGCATGAATGTCACAGACGCCAATGGTAATATTCTTGACGGTGACTGGACGATTGATGAGGCAAATGCTTCTGTTACGTTTCCGTCCCTTGGCTCGGAAACCAGATATATTACGGTTGTCACAAAAATATTAGATGAAAAAAGCCAGTCTATGATTGCCAACAACCAGAATAAATGGAATGACGGTGACTGGGTAACGGCATATAACAGGGCAAGGCTTACATGGGATGGAAATTCTGTTACAGCAGACGCATCAAGGGGCTTCCAGTATAAGACACCGGAACTGATTACCAAAAATGGTACGATGAATGGAGACGGTACCATTGACTGGGTTATTTATTTTACTTACCAGAATCTGACCCAGGAGTCTGTTAATATTACAGATACCCTTCCGGAAGGATTGGAATATGTAGCAGGTTCTATGGAGATTATGGAAAATACATGGACCAGTGGAACGAAGGTAAAACAGGAGCCAAGCGTCAGCGGAAACACCATGTCACTGACGATTGATAACACCTCGTCAGAAAAGCTGCAATATTATCTGAACCGTAATTTTGAAGTACATTACAAGACGAAACAGACAAAGTTAGAGGATGCCAATATCCATAAAACCTATACCAATAATGCGACGGCAACTGTGAACTATGAAGGTGATGTTGAGGTTACGGATACAGCGACAAAGACAGTTGAGGGTGAAGTCGGAGGTACTTTGGGAAAGGAAGCTGCTTATCAGAATGGTAACGACTATGTAGACTGGACGGTTACCATCAATGAAGGCGGTTATACCATGAATGTGAAGAATCCGGTTATCCGGGACCATTTGGAATCCTATTTTGATTATGTGGAAAATTCTGCAAAATTGTACCGGGTGGAAAACGGAACGAAGACAGAGGTGACAGATTTCTCTGTTGCCGTAGTTAACAATAATATGGTGGTTTCTCTGCCGGACATTGTGGATGAAACATACGAATTTACATTCCGGACAAGATTTAATGTAACGGCATCAAGACTGACCAATGAGACCATTAAGAATACGGTTGAGTTTGAGGGGGACGCTTATCAGGAATCGGTTACCTCCAATGAGGTAAAAAATGTGAGCTTTTCATCTTCCTCTGCCGGGGCATATTTTGAAAAAGAATTGCGAATCAAGAAGGTAAATAAAGATGGAGAGGCTTTAGCCGGAGCTACCTTTGAGCTGTATTATAATGGCAATTATGTTACAACAGTTACCACCGGTGACGATGGATATGCGGTATTTAAGGGCGTAAATTCCAGTGTTGCAGGATACAGCTATATTCTGAAGGAGACAACAGCCCCGGACGGATATGAGAAAAATGATGAGGACATTGAAGTAGTGATTACGGACGGAAAGCTTCAGGCGGAAAATACCGGTGTTCGGTACTATGAAGAGTCGATAACCAATACGTCCATTAATGAAGAGGTAAGTACCGTCTTTTCTGTCTATAAGACCGGAGAGAAAAATGCAGCCTTATCCGGTGCAGGATTTACCGTGTATAGCGATGCTGCCTGTACAGCTCCGGTGGCAGTTAAGACCACTGGTGCGGATGGTCTCATCAGCTTTACAGTCAAATACAGTAAAAATGAAGAAACAAGCTATTATGTGAAAGAGACCACTGTGCCAGACGGTTATAAATCTGCCGGTACGGATACCGTGTACAAGGTTACAATCAGTACGGATGGTCGGATTACATGCCAGAATATGGGCACCGGTGCTGCGGTGGATATGGATACCGTAAATGGCCAGGACAATGTAATGTCCTTAACCAATACAAAAGCAAAGGGCTCTCTGGTTCTTACGAAGGTGGAGGCTGGAAGCAGTGATACTTATGTAAAGGGAGCCGTCTATACACTTTATGCTGATGCACAGTGCAGTGATGAGGTAGCTACGCAGCCAACAGATGCAAATGGAAAAATTGAATTTACAAATCTGACTCTGGGACATACATATTATTACCGGGAAACCTCTGCTCCAACTGGTTATCTGCTTGATGATACCGTACATTCCATCACAGTCGGTACCGGTAAGGAGCATGAAGATGTTTCGGCTTCCGCAACCGTTGAAGATGAGAAGGCATTGGGCTATATTCAGATTACAAAGACAGATGATACGGCAAAAGCAAACAGGCTTGCGAATGTTGTATTTGAATTGTATAAGGAGGACGGAACCACACCATATCCGGATGCGTCCAATCAGCTGACAGCCATCACGGACTCAACAGGAGTGGCAACCTTCCAGAATATCCCGTTTGGCACCTATGTTGTAAAGGAAGCTTCGGCACCGGAGGGATATATTGCAGATACAGCAGGAACAAGGGTTACGGTCAGCACTACAACCGGTAATGAAATTACAGTTGTCAATGAAGTGATTCAGTTCAGTATTAGAGTAATTAAGCAGGATGAAAGTGGAAATCCATTATCAGGAGTATACTTTACGGTAAAAAATACAGCTACAGGAGCAACGGTTGCCGGTGGCGAAACCGGTGCGGATGGCACCATTACCTTTAGCAATCTTCCGTATGGAAATTATACGGTGACGGAGACAAAGGGACTGCCGGGATACACAGTTGATTCTGCGCCGCAATATATCACCACTGGTGAGATAGTAAATGATGGAATTGTAGAGAAGACATTTGTAAACGAGAAGCAGAGTGCCACAATCAGGTTCAAAAAACGGGACAGCGATGACCCGAATATTTATCTGGCAGGGGCAGAATTTTCTGTCTATAACAGCTCCGGCGAGCTGGTGCAGACGGTTGTGTCTTCTGAAGATACCGCTACCCTTGGTGAGGTTGTCATTGAAGACCTGATTTATGATACCTATACAATCAAAGAGACCAAGGCACCAAATAAGTACCAGCTGGATACGACAGAATGGAAGGTTACAGTAGACAAAAATGATACATATGCGTTGGATTATGGCCTGCTGGCAGATAAAGGGGAAGCTTATATTGACAATACGAAGCTGCCTGCCGCAATTGAGTACATGTCCTTTAAGGTGAGTAAGAAAGACCAGGCAGGGAATCCTTTATCAGGGGCAAAGTTTAATCTGTTAAGAAAATATGCAGGAGAAGAGTATAAGGTTATCTCCACAGCTTATTCGGATGAAGCCGGTATGGTAGAATTTTATAATATTGCGGTTGGAGATGACCCTGATACCACAATGTATAAGGTAGAAGAGGCAGAACCGCCAGCGGGCTATGAAAGAGATGAGGTATATTTTAAGGAATATACCTATGAAGAGCTTCCGGCTGCTTCCTATGCCAATACGGCAATCGGTCACGAAGAAATGCTTGACAGCTTTGAAAATGTTCCGACAATCGATACATATCAGAATACACAAATCCTGGGAGCTATCCGTGTGACAAAGACTGGAACCAATACAACCAACAAGCTTTCCGGGGCAGAGTTTACACTGTACAAATACAATGCTGCCACCAGCAAATATGAGGTTTACAAGGACAAAGACAACAAGGATTATGTCGTTACAACGGACGCAACAGGTACTGCAATTTTTGAGAATTTGCCATATGGTACCTATATGGTGAAGGAAACCAGGGCGCCAAAGGGATATGTGTTAAATGCTGTTAACCAGAAGACAGTGGTTATTGATGCGGCAACATTCCCGGATAATGACCAGGCTGCTGTCCAGGTGAATTTTGTGGATACGGCTATCAGCGTATCGGTTAACAAATTTGCAGTAGGCGGTTCTGCACAGCTTTCCGGTGCAGTATTGGAGTTATATGAAGCCGGGGATACAGATTTGGAAAACTGCCTGCAGTCATGGACCACAACGAATAACGCACAGAAATTAACCTATAACAATTTAGAGGTGGGAAAGACCTATTTTATACATGAGAAATCAGCACCGAATGGATATGCCATGTCTGAGGATGTGTATTTTACCATTAACAGCAATGGTTCCATTACTTATGTAAGCGGCGCAAATGGTTCTGTCAGCGGCAGTAACGTCATCATGAGGGATGCCCCGATTACTTTAAGGATTTTAAAACAGGGGCTTGATACAACTAATGGTACAAGGAGCAATCTTGCCGGTGCAGCCATTTCACTGATTGATGATGCCACTGGTAAGAAGGTGTATAGTTTTACCTCCACCACAACAGCACAGACGATTCCTTCTGATAAGCTGTCTGTGCCTGCAAGCGGATACCATTATTATACGGTTCATGAAGACAGTGCTCCGGGTGGATATGCCTTAACTGCAGACATTAAAATTGCAATCGATTCAGCAGGCAATGTATATTCGGTGGGCGAGGATGGAACAGTAGGCGCTGAACTGACGAATAAAACCGTGACTATGACGGATGAAGCGTATGTCAATTTCTATTTTGCAAAGCGTGATGCGGTGACGGGAGAAGCACTGGCAGGTGCCTCCTTTACAATCAAGGATAATACAGGTGCTATAAAGGCATCATGGGTTAGTACAAATACACCGAAGAATGTGCAGTTAGAGCCGGGAGAGGGATATGTCTTTACAGAAGAGTCTGCACCGGCTGGATATGAACTGGAAGAACCAATTACCTTTAATATAGTACAGGGTACTCCGAATTATATTCAGATTGTTAAGGGCAATGATTATAATCTGAGTGCAAATTCCCTGACATTGACCAGCCGTGATGCGAGAATTACAGTAAGGTTTGTAAAATGGAGCGACCAGTATCAGCCTCTGGCAGGAGGAACCTTTGAACTCCGTGAATCGGATGCAGATGGAACGATTGGAAAGCTGCTGGATACATTTGAGTCAACCGGAGAAACTATGACTCTGGACAATCAGAACTTTACACTGGGTGGTTATTATGTCATTGTGGAAAAAGAGGCACCGGAAAATTATAATATAACGGAGCCTGTGTATTTCCATATCCGGGATGATGGTAAGGCTGAGGACTTGGATGGAAATCTGATTGACAGCAATCTGGTGATTTTTATTGATGGTGAGAAACAGGTGAGCTTCCAGAAGGTGGATGCTGTGACCGGAGCCCCTGTGGCAGGTGTGCAGCTGAGAATTGTGTCATCTGAGGATGAAGACTTCACAGTTCAGAACTGGACCACGGATGGTACGGCAAAATATTTCGGGTATAGTATGTTTAAGCGGAATGTGACCTATACTTTGATGGAGGCTGCAACTGTAAATGGCTATACATATGCCGCATCCATTCATTTTAAGATTGATGATAACGGAGTGGTTTATGTAAATGACAAAGCACAGCAGACCAGCTCTATTGTTATGAAGAATACATCGTTTACTGTCACTGTTGAAAAATATGTTCTGGGAACATCAACACAGCTTGCCGGAGCAACACTGCAGGTGTCTGATTCAAGCGGAACAGTATTGGAGCAGTGGGTATCGGATGGCAAACCGCATGCCCTTGACACGAAAAAGCTGCATGTATCCCCAAATGGGAATGAATATGTTTACACCCTGTCAGAGATTAAGGCGCCGGAGTTATATGCACTGGCACAGCCTGTCCAGTTCGTGGTTGACAGGAACGGAAACGTAAAACGGGTAGATGGGGAAGCAGTAACCGATAATACGATTAAGCTGTATGATGAATATAGAGGAATTACCTTCTATAAGCAGGATGAGGACGGAAAAGAGCTGGCAGGAGCAGCCATTACCATTACCTCTACACAGGACAGTGATTTTACACCGATATCCTGGGTAAGTACAACAACGCCGAAGAATCTGGACCTTGATTTATTTAAGAGAAATACGGATTATATTATGACGGAGACAACGGCACCGGCTGGATATGTCTATACAGACAGTATTGTTTTCCGGATTGATGAAAATGACGTTCTATATGTTAACGGTTCGGCTGTGACGGACAGAACTGTTATTATGGTGGATAAGGCGATTTCACTTAAGATTTCTAAAAAAATAGCGGGGACAAAGGAATTTCTGTCCGGTGCAAAGCTTTCCATTGTTGACGAAGCAACCGGAAAGGTTGTCTATTCATGGAAGAGCAGGCAGAAAGCAGTCAGGATTCCGGCGGATAAGCTGGTGGCAAGCACAGATGAGGAACGAATCATTTATGTGCTGAAAGAGACAGAGGCGCCAGAGGGATATGAACTGGCTGAGGACATCCGCTTCTACATTGATAAGGACGGCAAGGTCTATACATTAGATGATGAATCGTCAGTTGAGAATAAAAATAACACAATTACAATGTATGATGAGAAGACTGATGAAAGCAGGGAGACTACCAGTAAGAAGACTGGTGATACGTCACCGCTAAAACCGGTGGCAATGCTGTTCTTCTTATCTCTTGCGGGATTTGGAACGACTCTGACTGTAAAACGCAGAAAGAGAAGATAAGAAAAAAGGCAGATATCTGGTAAAGGAAAAATCCTTTATCCGTATCTGCCTTTATTTTTTTCTTTTCAAAAGGATTATGCTATGTTATAATTGTATAGATTGTGATAAGGCATAACCGAGACTTCTGAAGCTGTCTCTTATACACATCTCCGAGCCCACGAGACTCGACGTCATC
>UQXF01000082.1 GCA_900544905.1 uncultured Clostridium sp. | reverse complement strand
ATTATTTACTGATTATCAATAAAGTTAGTTATTTTGCAATTAAGTATCTGTTCTATAAGGTATTTTGCTGGAAAATGCTGTTTATTTGTAAATTAGCTTTATTTATTGACAAATTCATATGGGGTATCCCCATTTGGTTTATAATACAAATAGCCTATAAACGTACAGGTAAATATTCAAAAGAAAACGGGAATGGAAAATGTCATTTTATAGTGAAGCGGGAAAAAGAATTTGTGAACTTAGAAAGATGCAAGGTATGACAAGAGAAGAACTGGCAGAAAAGGCTAAGGTCACATCAAAATTTGTATATGAGGTTGAGGCAGGAAGAAAAGGCTTGTCAGCGGTTACCCTATATGATATAGCACATGCATTATCAGTGAAATGTGATTATATTTTATCAGGGGAAGAAGAGGAAAGCCAGACTGTTGATTTACAGGAAACTTTGAAATTATTTGAAGCACAGGATGCGGTGTTCATTAATGAAATGCTGAAGCAGTTATATATATTTGTTAATCGGAGAAAGAACTAAGTGGAACTGTTATTTTCTGATTCAGTTCTTTATTAATGATTTACGAGGGGGATAAAATTGAAACGAACAGTACTGGGTGTAGTTTGCATCATTTGCATTATGTGTAGTTTTACGGCAGGATTTTATTATTGTAAGGAAATGAGTATCCATGGAGACAACGAGTCGGTTCAGAGTGATATTGAACGAATAGCAATTGTTAATTTGGATGAAGGCATTCAGCTGGACGGAGAAAAAATTTTGTACTCAAGCAAGCTGTTAAATTTCACTTCGGATTATGTTTATGTGGGTTTGGGTGAAGCAAAAACGGGAATAGAAGCAGATATGTATGCTGCTTATATTATGATACCATCTAATTTTTCTGAATGTATTGCAAGCATTAACAATACTCCCCAACAGGTAAAAATAGAATATGTTATTAATTCTGGTTTAACGGACCAAAATCGTTTGGAAGTAGAAAAACGATTGTTTACTTTTAAAGAATTGGTGAATTCCAATGCGGCGTATATCTATCTGAATTCTGTTTTAAGTGAATTTCATAGTGTTCAGGATTCTGCAGTTACGATTATGGAGCATGATAAGACGGATTTGGAAAATATTCAGGACATTAATCCGGATGATATTTTCAATATGATTGATTTTTCGGAATTGAAAGAGACGGATAATCATATTGAAAATGTGGATTTGACGCAATATCTTAACAAAAACACAACGGAGACAGCCGGTATATTTTCAGAGCTTGATAAGGGGATGAAAGCTGGACAACAGAGGTATCAGGAGATTTTAAACGATTATAAAACGGTTTCTACAGAAATAGAAAATGTTAAAAACACAGTATCTGATTATAATCCTCTGCTGGATGAAAAAGGTAATGTTGTATATCAGACAGGATTGAACAATCTGAATAAAGCAATTGATGAGTATAATGAAAATGTAAAAGTGGAAGAGGAGAAAGCGGTTGAAGCATTAAAAAATGACATAATGGAGGTGTCAAAGGAATATATAGATGAAGTATTGAACGAGGCCCAAAAAAAGACGGATGTGGAATTAACGGATATACAGAACCGAAATAAAGATATTGTAAATGATAAGGTAAATACATGGAGCGGGGAGCAACAGGAATATTATATAGGTCTGGAGGACCACATTAATGAAGGGATTTTTGAATACAGGGAGGAGTATAGAAGACAAGGAGATAAATTGTGTGATACTGTCATAGAAGCAGGCCAGGATATCGCAAATGAAATAAATAAATCGAGTGGTAAAACAATTAATAAAGATACCGCTATTGGACTGGTAGATATTTATACTTCTAAATGTGTAGGTCTAATTGGAGCAGCTTATGATGAAGATATTATAAAGGATATTGCATTTGCGGATTATGATGAGTGCAGTATGCCGGATTTTGAAAACGATGCAATTGTATTACCGGAGGTAGAGCAATTGCATATCGAGCAGGAAGAGACCGAAGAACCGGAAGAGGAGAGCATTTCGGAAAACGATTGGGAAACTGGTCAAATATCAATTGATATTGATGAAGAGATAGATATAGAAAATGATTTGTCAAAATTTGCAGCAAAGAAACAAGAGGATATAGAAGATATAGTAAAGACAATTAAAAGTGATATCCAGGTCTCAAAATCGGATATTACCAATATACTGGATAGCCAGATTATTGATGTCATAGAGGACAATAATGAAAGCGGAAAAGAAAGTTATAATACAGCTGCCAAAAAGCTGATTAACAGTATACAGAGCTATGATGATAAGGTATCAAAATTTAATATTTATGACTATATCAAAAAACAGGATATTACAAAGCATCAGACGGAGCTGACAAAAAATATCAATGCCCTTGGAAATGCAATGAATACAAAAAACGTAGAATATTTGAAATTTGTCAATAAATTGTATGAAAATGCGAATTTGAATATTACAACTCTTCAGGGAGATATGCAAAAAGCCAATAATGCTTCCAAGAAGAAATTATATAGTGTCATAACTGCATTAAAAGAGAATAAGGAAAGTATCAGTGAAGAAGATAATCAGATATTGGGAGCTTTTGCAGAGAAATTAGCATATACCCGGATAGGAACTCTGGAATATACGGAAATGTATAAGTTTATGGCAAATCCGGTTGATGTATCTGGCCGGGATGATAAGAAAGAAATGGTTAATACAGATGATACAGATGAACTGCAATTGGATTATAGATGGATGCTGGTAGTGGCATTGTTAATACTTATGTTTGTGATTATAGTCCGAATGCTGGTAAAGGTTATACAAGAGCGAAAGGATTTGAAAGCGATAGAAAATGAGTGATACGCATGCAATTAAATTAAAAATGGATGTTTTGAACCAAAAAGGTAATGAGTATGTGTCAGTAACGGATTTATATAATGTAAGTATATTTACAGATGAGAATATGCTGGAATTTCAGGAAAAGGAAGCACAGGAAAATGCATATTATACAGATATGGGAACAAAGGTATTTTTGAATAACCGGAAACAGACAGAAAATTCATTTCTATCCGGTTTGTTTCTGGAAGAAATATCTGTTTCAAAAAAAGAGGAGTTAACAAGTGAATCAGAAACAATGAATACAGGAATTTTCTTAATTGGAGTATTAGCTTTCATAATTTTTGTATTAGCTATGCTCCGGTACAATATTTACAGAGCGGTTAGGAGAAGAAAAGATGCAGATAATGGTAACCTTTATCGATAAAGAAACCAGGATTGATTTACTAATTGATAACAGACAAAAGATAATAGATACTATGCAAACGGTGAAAGAAACGGGATGGTTATTTACAGATGGTGAGGATGAAAATTATTATGTGAAATCTTTACGGAAATGCAGGCGGATTTCTGTCTTTTGTTCCTATGAAGAAGCTGGTATTTTTTCAGGAGATGTTCTGGAAGCTTGCAGCTGTGACATATAATATGATTTTTCACCTTAGATAAATAATAATACACAGAGAAAGGGGGAAGGCGAATGGCTGATTTAGGTATAAAGGATCAGGCGATGCGGGCTCAGATAAAAAAATTAAAAAGTCTGAACAATGAGTTTCTAAGATTGACAGGAGAAATGACAAAAAGCGTCAATGCTTTGTGCAGTAATTGGAAATCCAAGTCAACAGAGACCTATAAGCAGGATTATGCCAAGCTTACAGGTAATTTTAAAAAGACTTCAGGTGTTGTTACTGATTTAATCCAATCAACAGAAAAATATTTGGATGATATGGACAAGTTAGATGCGGCATATTCCAAGAGCAAGGTAAGTACAGGTGGCAAGTAGGAGTAAACGCAGAACAATCTGATGGAGTATCATCGGACAACAATCGTTTTTAGGAGGCTGCCATGCTACATGGCAGCTTTCAGTTGCCAAGCATATGAGAAAAAGGTCCACTGGACCTTTTTTGAGTTTAATAATAAGACAAATGAGGAGAAAGAATATGGGTGTAGAAGCAGAAAAACAGTTTTATAAAAAAGAGTACCGATTATCTGAGTTTAATGCAAAGAATGGATATGATTACACAAGGATAAAAAATGCAGATAATATTTTTTTAAAATGTAATATTAGCGTGGAAAATGAAAAGGTAATAATTACCTATAATATAGATGAGAAAGAGGAATATAAAAAAATTTTGAAAGAAAGCCGCATAGTAAGATTAAAGGCATTGTTAGATGTTGGAAGGTTCCGGGATTATTGGGAGGAGTTTGTATTTTCTATACGACCGGAGAATTTATATTATGACATGTATGACAAAGTATTTGTTATGTTCCGGGATGTCCGGGATACGGATTATGTGTATGAAAAGTCATCCTGCCTGGAGGAATATAAAGCGCTGATAGGGTGTACGTTATCGGCAAAATACAGCTTTGACGATTATTTGCAGGGCGGAATGAAGCTGTTGAAAAAGGATAAATTTCTTGTGCAGATTGCGGAAGCAGAGGACTGGGAAAGTGTTATGAATGTGCTGCAAACGGAAACAGAGAGATTGATTGTCTATAACAGAGAGAAACGAATGGAAGTAAACCGTTCTTCGTATAAATTTAATAAAAGAATGATGATTTTTTCATTTTTTATATCTGGTATTTTTATAATTGTGTGCAGCTATTATGCGCTTTGGATAAAACCATATGACGAAGGAGTAATTCAGGCAAATCATTGTTATCTGGATATGAATTATACGGAAGTGATTGACAGCCTTGGAAAAATTAAGCTGAGCAGACTGGATAATTATGAAAAATATATTTTGGCGATATCCTACATAAAATGTGAAAATTTGACGGATGAGCAGAAAACAAATATTTTGGCAGCTGTAGAAATTCATGGCAATGAAAAAATATTGGACTACTGGATTCAAATTGGAAGGATGAATGTAAAAGATGCTGAGAATATAGCACAGCAGATATCAGACAACCAGCTTTTGGTATATGCCTATTTAAAGGAGAGATATATTTTAGAAGCAGATACCGCCTTATCCGGGGAAGAAAAAACAGCGCAGCTTAAGGATTTGGATGATAAAATCAAAACTCTGACGGAACAGGAGAATACGGAAGAATAGATGCAAAACAGTAATGGCAAGGAGAGGAATATGGAAATTTTACTTATAAAGGAGAATAACAGGTATGTAGAAATGCCGGCAAAAGAGGTGGTGAGGCATAAGGGGTTATCCATAGAGAAAGAGAAAATCAGTCCGTATAAATGGATAACATTAGAAAACGGGCTGGAGGTTTTTCTAAAAAATAAAATGGGAAGAGTTTTTTTGAGAAAACGAGAACTGACGGTAGGTGACAGGAATGCGGATGTTGTTATCCCAGACAGCGACATAAGGGCAGTTATTTCAGAAAACACAATTACATTTTATAAAAAGAATGGGCAGAAGGAGCAGTATATATTCGTAAACGGAAAGGAAATAGTATTTACGCAAAATTCTGTCTGTATCGAATATAGAGAAAGTGATATTGTGATGTTCCGGGATGTGGAATGTACTTTATGGAAAGAACGGATTGAATTAAACGGAGAAGAAGGGAGTTTTTATACACATCTAGCGGAATTAAATGCTATCGAACCTCTGACGAAGGAGAGTATACATTACAGGCGTTCCCCAAGGCTTATTATGAATGCGCCTGAAGAGAGTGTTGTGATTAACAGACCACCGGAAAAAGCGCATTTTTCAAAGCAGGGAATTATACAAATGATAGTACCTCCGTTAGTTATGATGGCACTCACCATTGCCACCAGCTTTTTGTCCAGCGGTGGTTCGTATGTGATTGTTACTGCTGCGATGACAGGCGTGACCACGGTATTTTCTATTATACAGTATTTTAATGAAAAAAAGGATTGTAAGGAAAAGAATAAAAAGAGAAAAGAATTTTATGAAAGTTATCTGTTGAACAAACGAAAAGAATTATTTCAGTTATATAACAGGGAAAAAGCGGCGTATCGTTATAACTATCCGGAATTATCTGAATTAGAAGAGATGATTCAAACTTTCAATAGTCGGTTATATGAAAAAAATTATAATGATGACGATTTTTTGCAAATCCGAATAGGCACCTGTGATACGCCAGCCAGTTACCAGATTGAATTTGATGCACCGGAAATGGTAATGGATGAGGATGAGCTGGTGAAGGAAGCGGGTGCCCTTGTAGAGGAATTTTCTGTCATACCGGATAAACCTGTTGTAATTGATTTAAAGAAAGCGCATCTGGGACTGGTTGGAGAAAAAAATCTGATTCATGAGCAGATAAAGCTGTATATTGCGCAGTTGACATTTTTTCATAGTTATCATGATTTGCAGATAATTAATATTTATGACAAAAAATACAATGATGATTTTGCCTGGATGAACTGGTTCCCGCATCTAAAAATCCAGTCTATTAATGTAAATGGAAACATTAATTCCGAGAGAATGCGGGACCAGATTTTAGGAAGCCTGCAGCAGATATTGAAGGAACGGCAGATAAAAAATGAGGAAAAGAAAAAGGAGTCACGTTATGTACCGCATTTTCTTTTTATTATAGATGAACCTAAACTGATTATAGAACATGCAATTATGGAATTTCTTGGAAAATCCGACTTTACATTAGGCTTTTCGATTCTATATACAACCTATTTAAGGTCGAATCTGCCGGAAAATATAGGTACCGTGCTTCTGCTGGAGGATTCAGAGCATGGCACACTGCTGATGGAAGAAAAGAAGGTTGTAGACAGGAAAATTAAACTTCAAAATTGTGGAAATGTGAAGCTTGAATGGATGGCAAGGAATGTCTGCGCACTGAAGCATGAAAAGGGAATGACATCTCATATTCCGAATAATATTACTTTTTTTGATATGTATGGAATTAAAAGACCGGAGGAGCTGCAGATTGCAAAACGATGGAAGGAGAACCAGGCATACAGAACGCTGGCAGTTCCATTAGGGGTGCGTGCTGTGGATGACTATGTATATCTGAATCTACATGAAAAGGCACATGGACCGCACGGACTGGTAGCAGGTACGACAGGCTCCGGTAAATCAGAAATTATTCAGTCTTATATATTGTCATTGGTCGTAAACTTTCATCCATATGAGGTTGGATTTTTGCTGATTGATTACAAGGGTGGAGGTATGGCGGGTCTGTTTAAGGATATGCCGCATTTACTGGGAACCATTACGAATCTGGATGGAAGTGAAAGCCAGCGTGCCATGGCATCCATTAAAAGTGAACTGGCAAGAAGACAGCGTATCTTTAGTAATCATAATGTCAATCATATCGATTCGTATAACAAATTATTTAAAAATGGGGAAGCGAAGGAACCGATTCCACATCTGTTTCTGATTAGTGATGAGTTTGCAGAGCTTAAGAAGGAACAGCCGGATTTTATGGCAGAGCTTGTGTCTACAGCGAGAATTGGCCGAAGTCTTGGAGTTCACCTGATTCTGGCAACCCAGAAGCCATCCGGTGTTGTAGATGACCAAATTTGGACTAACTCAAAATTTAAACTTGCTTTGAAGGTTCAGGATGAAGCTGACAGCAGGGAAATTTTGAAAACGGCAGATGCAGCAGGTATCACCCAGCCCGGACGGGCCTATCTGCAAGTGGGAAATAATGAGGTATATGAGCTGTTTCAATCTGCATGGAGTGGTGCAGCCTATAGCCGGGACGGAGAGAAGGAGGAGACGGATACGCGGGTATACCGGCTCAATGAATTGGGACAGGGCGAACTTTTGAATATGGATTTGAGCAGTGCGGATGAAGATATTTCGGTAAAAGCAACGCAGTTGGATGTAACAATTCAATACGTAAAGGAGACGTTTGAGCGAGAGGGAGTTCCTCCTGTGAAAAAACCATGGCTTGCGCCTTTAAGGACGATGCTGGTGAGCCCATATGTGGAAAAAATAGCAGATATGACAGAGAATATGAAACCGGATTTGCAAATTGCTCTTGGCATGGTAGATATTCCGGAGGAACAGGCACAGGAGGAATTGGTCATTGATTTGATGAAGGAAGGGCATATTGCATATTTTGCCTCGGCGGGCTATGGAAAATCAACGATGCTGATGACAGCGGTATTAAGTCTGGCAATAAAGAATGATGTAGAGCTTGTCAATTTTTATATCATCGATTTGGGAAACAGTGCATTAATTCCTCTTAGTAACCTTCCTCATACTGCAGATTATATGCAGTTTGATGACACGGTAAAGATAGGAAAACTCATCCGGATACTGCAGGAGGAAATGAACACCCGGAAGAAGCTGTTTGCAGAGAAAATGGCGCAGAATTTTGATGTATATAATCAGACAGCAGATGTACCGCTAAAGGCAATCGTGGTAGTGGTGGATAATTTTGATGTTGTAACGGAAATAGGGTATGACGAAGAGGAATTTTTTACAAGGCTGTCAAGAGACGGTTCCGGTCTGGGAATTTATCTGATTATTACTGCCACCCAGAGTGGAGCAGTTCGTTTTGCTACCCTAAACAATTTTAAAGTGAAAATAGCCGGATTTATGTTTGATGAATCGGAAGCACCATCTATTGTAGGACGAAGTGATTATAAACTTCCTGAAATACAGGGACGTGCTTTGGTGTCTTACCACAATGTTAATATTATGCAGATTTATACTATGGCAAATCTGTCAGACGAGGTTGGATATATAACCGAGATTAAGAATCTGATACAGAAGCTTACTGAAAATTGTGGCGGGAAATGTGCTCCGAAAATACCTATGCTGCCGGAGCAGTTTACCTCTGACATGCTCGCAGATTACGATAATCTGGAATTTGAAGCTGTTATTGGTCTGGAAAAAGAGAAGGTGGAGGTAAGAGGATTGAACCGTGCAATGTCTCCGTTTATTGTAATAGGAGAGCCGGCGAAGGGAAAAACAAATGTGTTAAATGTAATACTTGGCCAGATTATGGGAAAAGCAGTGGTCTATTTAGTTGATTCTAAAAAATTAAGTTTTTACTCTTGTAGTGAGGAGCTGGAGTATTATCAGCCTGGCGGAGAGATTGAGGATTTAATGGACGAATTAAATGAATTTGCAGAGGATAGAAATGCGCAGTTTAAAGCTGCTCTGGAGAAGGGAGCTGCCATACCGCCGAAGGAATTCTATCTGCAGCAGGAACCGCATTACCTGTTGGTGGATGATGCCGACGATTTTATTGAAATGCTGGAGGATGATGCGGATGAATATGCAGAAATTATAAAAAGAGCAGTGGAATGCGGACTTATATTTATTGTAAATGTAAGCACTTCCGGATTACGGGGATATGATGATTTAACTTCATGGATTAAGACGGCGGTATATGGACTGGTACTGAGTGACCAGGGAATGAACAGTATTTTTCCGGTTGCTTATGACCGGGAGAATCCTGTATTTGGAGATGGTCTGTTGTTTAAAAACGGTGTATATGAGCGTATTAGGATACCACAATATATAGATTGAAAAGGAGGAGGCAATGGGAAATGGAGATAATACTGCACAGAAGAATCAGTTACAGCAGCAGATTCGGGATAAAAACAGTGAGGTCTTAAAGTGCGAAGGTATAAGAGAGCGGCTGTCGGCGGAAAAAGGAAAGCTGGAGAAATACCAGAAAAAATGGAAGGCACAGTATCAAAAGCATAATAATTCTAAAATAGCATCCCAGGTTGTGGTAAAAAATGTATTTGAGGGAATCGTGGCAGATAAATTAAAAGGTTATTATGGCAGCCAGGTGAAAAATATGTGTCAAACAAATAAAGAAGTGCTGGATTTGTGCAAAGAGCTGGAATCCCAAATCCGAAAACTGAATACACATATAGCAGATTTAAAGGGAGAAATCACGGATGCCAATACGAAGCTGAAAGGTATGGAGGAGTAGGATATGTGGGAATTAAACATGAGGGAAGAGGAATACAATAAAATGCAGAAAAAGCTGGCAGATTATCACGCAGACGAACTCAAAAGCTTAAATGCTGTAATAGCAGACCTTGAAAAGCTTCTGGGAAATGATAAGGATTTTCACCTTCAACAGACGGAAAATAATTTGCTGGCATTATTGAATGTAATAAAACAGGATATTCTTCCGTTAATAGACAGTACATTTCAGTCTACCGAGCAGTATGTAGATACAGTGATTACCAGCTTTAATAATATTGATACACTTTGTTAGGGGGGCTTATGGGAAATATTACACTTCAATCCGTAGTGGTAAAGGCAAAGACTGCCGGAATAAAGAAAAGGATACAGTCAGAAATTTTAAATGCCAATAAGAAAAACACAAAAAAATTAAAACAGTATATGAAAAATTCAAAGGGACAGAATGTGGACGCACTGAAAGCACAGCTGGATAAAGAGTCACAGCTTGTAAATGGTCTGGGAGATTTGCTGACAGACATGGTGGAATATATAGATATGATTTGTGATGATTTTGAGCAACTGGACAGAAAATATGCAGCAAAGAAATTAAATTAATGGATAGTGGAGGGAGATAAATGGCGAAATTACTGCAGGATAAAGCATTTAAAAGCAATGAATTAAAGGAACTGGCAGATGTGGGAAAAAAGACCCTGAAAATGGCAGAGGAGGTCAGTGATGATGTGAAAAAAAGCTTGACGGAAATCATGGCACAGTATAACCAGATACCGGTTCAGGCAAGGCAGGCGGGAGTGGAACGTGCTGTAAGGAGTGCACAAAAGCGGATACAGAGTGGTAAATACAATCTGGAGAAAAAACGTCTGCAGAATACTATAAAAAGGATGGAAGAGGCTGTTCCGCAACACGATAAGGAATGCGCAGGACAATTAAAGCAGCTGTCAGAGGCATGTGACCGTCTGTATACAAGAATTACGGATTTGGAACGTTTTCTGCAAAAAGGGAAAATGACTCTGTCCTCAGAGCAGTTTAAAAAACAGCTGGAAGAATATCAGAAAAAATGGGAAGAAGAAGGGAAGGCGTTAGAGGATATATTAGAAGCGGTGAAAGCCGGATTAAAGGGACTGGCATTAAAAAGCTGCATGTACTCCAGAGACCCGGTAAACCTGTCTACCGGTAATTTTATTTATGATAAGACAGATATAAAAATTAAGGGAGAGCCGGGACTGCTATTCCGCCGGTTTTATAACGCATTGGAAATGCGGAAGGGGGTTATGGGAACCGGCTGGATTCACAATTATGAGATATGTATCCTGAAGGAAAAAAATGGAATACACCTATTTCTGGAAGACGGAAAGGAGGAGTATTACGAAGAGAATGAGGAGGGGTGTTTTGAAAGTGTAGGCGGAAGTCTGGGAACGGTAACCGGAACGGAGGAGGGTTATCTGTATGAACGGTCAGATGGATGTCAGTACTATTTTGACCAGAAAGGACGATATGTCCGTTATGAGGATGAAAAAGGGACAGCTCTTTTTTTATCCTATAATGAAGAAGGTAAGCTGGAACGTGTACAGGAGGAAACAGAGCATGCTGCTGTTTCTTTTCTTTCTTATGGGTATAATGAGGAGGGACTGCTTGCGGAAGTGACGGATTATACCGGAAGGCATGTCCGGTTGTTATATGAAGGGGAAAAGCTTTCCAGGGTGGAAGCACCTGCCGGAAGGGTATATGGCTACAAATATGATTCAAGTGGAAGATTGGTACAGGTGGAAAATGCTGTTGGAACTGTGACGGTGAAAAATACTTATGACAGTGAGGGGAGAACGAAACGGCAGGTATTTCCGGACGGAAGCAGAATGAAATACCGATATATGGATGAGGAGGGCCAGGTGGAGCTGACCGAGCGGAACGGGGCAAAAATCATTTACTGCCATGATGCCTTATATCGGAATACGAAGACCATTTATGAAGATGGCGAAGAACTGTATACCTATGACCGGAATAACCAGAGAACTTCATATACGGATAAAAATGGAAACCGTACTGTATATGGCTATGAAGACAGGGGGCGCCTGACAAAGGTGGTGGATGCATTGGGAAACAGAACTTCCCTTACCTATAATGGAGATGGAAAGCTGATGAAGGTGTCATTAAATGGAGTCGAAAAAATACGAAATCATTATGACAGGAACGGAAACCTTGTTAAGATGTCTGGTGCACAGGGTATAATGGAGTTTGAATATGACCAGAAGAAGAGACCAATCTGCATTGTGCAGGCAGATGGAAGCAGGCTGAAGATTGGTTATGATGCAAAAGGGAATGTGGTAAAGCTCACCGATGCGGCAGGGAATGATACGCTGTTTACATATGATGAACTGGGGAGAGTGACGGAAAGCCGGGATGGGAACGGGAATGTAACAAGATACCGTTACAATGAGAAGGATGAACTGATAGCTGTTACCAATGCAGAGGGCAATACAAAGAAATATGAATACAATCATGGCGGCAAGGTAACAAAAATTACGGATTTTGACGGAAGCATTACGGAACTGGCATATAATTGTTTAAACCGTGTGGAACAGGTGACGGATGCAGAGGGAAACCGGACTGCCTATGCCTATGACAGAATGTGGAATGTTGCAGCGATAGAAGAACCGGAGGGTGGAAGGACGGAATATGTATACGATTTGCAGAACCGCCTGGAGATGGTGACAGATGTAGAGGGAAACAGCGTAAAGTATGTCTATGATGCCTGTGGAAACCGGACACAGGTACAGGGAAAGAATGGCGAACAAACCTCGTATGCCTATGATGCATTAAACCGTATGGTAAAAGTCACAGAACCAGATGGGGTTGTTACCGAATTCAGCTATGATGCAGAGGGAAAAATGACAGAGATAAAAGATAGCATAGGCAATTTCAAAAAAATGGTGTATAATAGAGCAGGTAAATGCATTTCTGAGACAGACCAGCTGGGGAGAGAAAAGAAATACCAATATGATGCCATGGGAAACCAGACGGTTTTTATCGATGCAGCCGGGAGAAAAACTCAATATTATTATAAAAAAGGCGGACAGCTGGAAAAGGTGGTGTACCCGGACGGCACATGGGAATGTTATGTCTATGATGGATGTGGAAATGTAATCCGGAAGGAGCGTGTGGGAGGTTACACTGTGGAATACCGGTATGACTGTCTGAACCGGCTGATTCGGATGCAGAGCAGCACAGGGCAAACCAAATGCTATCGGTATGATGCGGTGGGAAATGTAACAGCTGTGACAGATGCAAATGGAAATGAAACCCATTACCACTATAATCGGAATGGCGTGCTTTCCGGTGTGACGGATGCAGAGGGGGGAATGACAGAATACCGCTATAACCGCAATGGATTTTTGAAAGAGGTTTTACAGCCGGGAAGAGAAGGAGAGGAGGAAGAGCCGAGAAGAATCCGCTATGGAAGAAATCATTTGGGACAGGTGACCGAAGCGGAGGATGCTCTTGGACGAAAGGAATATTTTGTCTATGACAGTGCTGGGAGACTGGCAGAGAAGACAGACCGGGACGGAAACCGTACTGAATATACCTATAATAACATAGGTCAACCTCAGAGGATTACTTATGGAGATGGAAAAGAAGTACAGTTTACCTATAATGCGTTAAGACAGCTTCAGGAGGTAAAGGACTGGCTGGGAACCATGACCTTTACCCATGATGAGGAAGGCCGTCTTACCGATGTGACAGACCAGAGGGGAAAGAAAGTACAGTACCGCTATGGTTCCTTCGGGGAACGGGAAGCGGTCATCTATCCGGACGGAACGGAAGTAACCTACTGCTATGATGAACTGTTGCGGTTAAGCAGCCTGAAGAGTGGCAGCCAGGAGGCAGTCTACCGGTATGATACCATGGGAAGACTTGCGGCAAGACAGACCAGTGAAGGCATCCTTACAGAGTACGGTTATGATGCAGTGGGACTGCTGTCCACCCTTACCCATACAGGGGCAGCGGGACTCATAGAGGCTTACCGGTATGACTATGACCCGGCAGGAAACCGTATCCGGGAGGAACGCTTCCGGCAGGACTTAGAGGAGGAGAACGGAATCTATACCTATAGCTATGACAATCTGCACCGTCTCATCCAGACGGCAAAGGATGGGAACATTTTGCGGGGCTACCGTTATGACAGCTTTGGAAACCGTACGGAAAAGACGGAAGGGGGAGTGCATACCCGTTATGCCTACAATTCCTTAAACCAGCTGATTCAGGATACGGACGGTTTGCTGGAGCACCACTATGAATATGATAACCGCGGAAACCTGGTCAAGACATTGGAAAACGGAACCCTGCAGCGTGCCTATGAATTTGGGGCAATGAACCGGATGACAAGGGCAGTGGATGGAATGGGAAACATAGCGGAATACCATTATAACGGATTGGGACACCGTATCGGAGTACGGCAGGGAGTGATTGGCTGTCCGGTAAGCCAAGGCTTATCCGGGCATAGGACAGAGGGAACTCCGGACTTTGGAGCAGATAATGTTGTTCCACAGACACCGGAGGTATGGAATAAGGAGACAGCGTATATTCTGGACTTTACCAGGAACTACCATAATCTGTTGCAAAAGGAAGCGCGCGGAAATGTCCAGAGCTATATCTGGGACAGTGAAGTCTTGTTCATGGAGGAAAACGGAGAGCGTTACAGCTACTTAAATGACATGCAGGGAAGTGCCATGCGGCTGTTAAACCACGGAGGAGAAGATGTAATATCCTACCGCTATGATGAATTTGGAACAGACCTTTCGGAAAATCAGGGACAATTCCAGCCATTTGGCTATACAGGCTACCAGAGAGATACCATAGCGGGGACCTATTATGCCCAGGCGAGGGAGTATGATGCTTGGAGCGGCAGGTTTACTGGGGAGGATGTGGTGAAGGGGAGTGTGACCTATCCAGAGACCTTGAATGTGTATGGGTACTGTTGGGGAAATCCAGTAAATTATGTGGACAGGGATGGAGAGTTTCCGACAAAAAATGATATAGAAGAAACAATAAAAGAGGCTTACGAAAAGGCAGAAGAGTGGGCAGTAAATAATGTGGATGTTAAAAAAAGTGTTACTATGACTACAAGAGAAAATTTTGGCATAGTGGGACATTATGAAAAAGTTACTGTTAGTGAAAAAGGTAATAATAAAAAATATAATGTGACCTTGGATAATGCATCACTAATTTCTGGCTCTGTGAGTTTAAATTATAATATTGGCGGTATTGATATAAATGGTAATGTAGGTATTTCAGGAAGTGGTCCTCAAACATCATATAGTTATACTTGGACCGGGAAAGATGATAAAATACATAGTATTAAAGTAAAGACAGATTTAAAAAGCGTAGGAATTGAGTGGAAAAGTGATAAAGAACTGTACGGGTCTGGAATTAGAATAAATATGGGGAAGTTTTCTACATCAGAAATATATACATTTAGGACAGATGATACAAAAGAGGCAACAATAAGAAGAGAAGAAGGGAGTTATCTTAATAATCAAACACTGGCTTTAGCAGTTGTGGCAGTAGTAGTTTCAATACCAGAACTGGCATCAATATTTGGTAGTGTATCAGTTGCAGCAGCAGGATTAACAATGTGCATTTTAATAGCAAATTTATATAAAGAGCAATTAAAATATAAAGATGATTGTGAAGTATAGTGGAGGAACTGTCTCTTATACACATCTCCGAGCCCACGAGACTCGACGTCATCTCGT
>UQXF01000081.1 GCA_900544905.1 uncultured Clostridium sp. | reverse complement strand
GATGACGTCGAGTCTCGTGGGCTCGGAGATGTGTATAAGAGACAGACATATAATATTCCTCTCATAATTTTAAATATTTCTGCATATCCTAACAATAGACAAACTATTAGATAATTGCGAAACTCCTATTTTAGCAAAGTAAGTTGTGCAAAATAAACATATTCACAAGCAAGGTACTTTGGAGCCGTCGGTATTTAGGTGCCGTATTCTGGCACCTTATGTACCGTTACGAGCGACAAGTAGTGCAAACGTACCTTGTGGTGAATTGTTTATTTTGTACAACGAAAACTGCCAGAAACAGAGTTTCGCAATTATCCAGACAAACTATCATAGAAGGGAGAACACCATGAAATATCCTTTTGAGGCAGAGCCTCTTCCTTATCCTTATAACGCATTAGAGCCTTATCTCTGTGAGGAAATTCTTCATTTCCATCACGACAAGCACTATGTTACCTATGTAAATAAATTAAATGAGATTTTGAAGAACTATCCGAATCTTCAGAACATGTCCTTAGATGAACTGCTGATTAACACAGAAGAACTGCCAAATGAAGCAAAGACATCCATTAAAAATAATGCCGGCGGCGTATATAATCACGAGCTGTATTTCGCCTGTATGAATTCCGCCGACTGTGAGCTTCCAACAGATAAGCTGGCACTGGCTATCAACTCCTCCTTCGGCTCCATCGACCAGTTCCGTGCAGAATTTACCGCAGCCGCCGTCAACCAGTTCGGCTCCGGCTATGCATGGCTGATTCTCAGCAACGGAAAATTGGAAATTATCGCCACACCAAACCAGGATACTCCGATTTCCCTCACCGTCACCCCGCTTCTCTGTATTGATGTATGGGAGCACGCCTACTATCTGCAATACCAGAACCGTCGTGCGGATTATGTAGATAACTGGTTTAATCTGATTAACTGGGATTTTGTGGGTGCCCGGTATATGTCATTAGTTAAAGAAGCTGCCCTGTGATTTCTCCACCGGGTCTCCCCATGGGAGACCCTTTATCATCTCCCAAGCATTCCGCTAATCTCCGGCAGCATTTCCACACTTCTTTTCAGAATCCCGTTCATATAGGCGATGGTAATTCCATAGTTAGAAAACGGTACATTCTGTTCCACTGCACATTTCATGCGGTGGCGCATCTCCCGCTCATTTAACATACAGCCGCCACAGTGTACCACCAGCCGGTATTCTGATAAATCCTCCGGAAACTCCGTTCCGGAACAGAATACAAATTCCGGCTTTCGTTGTGTATATTTCCGTATCCATCCCGGAAGCTTCACAGTGCCGATATCGTCACACTGTCTGTGATGGGTGCATCCCTCTGCTATCAGTATTTTGTCTCCGTCCTGTATGGAATCCAATGCCAGGACACCCTTTACCGAGGTCTCTAAAAATCCCTTCCACCGCGCCATCAGAATAGAAAAAGAGGTTAACAGAATATCCTCCGGTGTATCTGCCGCCACCTGTTTAAATGCCTGGCTGTCCGTGATAACCATATACGGCTTTGTTCCAAGTTTTTCCAGAGTCTGCTTTAATTCCGTATCCCGGACCACAACAGAGACTGCCCCTGCTTCCAGAATATCTCTTATCACCTGCTGCTGGGGCAGGATAAGCCTTCCCTTCGGTGCGGCGGAATCAATGGGAACCACCAGTACCACCATATCCATGGGATGAAGCAAATCTCCCACAATCTGAAACCGGCTCTCCTCCACCTTCACCAGATGTGCAATTTTTTCCTTTAATTCCTGAATGCCATTTTTATTCAGAGCGCTTACCGCAAGCTCATTATCTGCATATTCCCGCTGTCCCTGCTCTCCTGCAAAATCCTTTCTGTTGGATTTACTATCCCCCAAATCGCACTTATTATATACAATTATGTATGGTACCTCTTTTTCTCTGAAAAGAGCCAGCAGCTCCTCCTCCATGGGAGTAATCCCCTCCGTGCCATCCACTACCAGTACTGCAATGTCCGTTTTATTCAAAACCTGCCTCGTCTTTTTAACCCGCAGCTCGCCTAAAATTCCTTCATCGTCCATTCCCGGTGTATCAATTATCACCACCGGACCCAGCGGCAGCAGTTCCATCGCCTTGTATACCGGGTCTGTTGTGGTTCCTTTCAGCTCAGAAACCACTGCCAGCTCCTGCCCTGTCACCGCATTTACCAGGCTGGATTTCCCTGCATTTCTTCTTCCAAAAAAACCAATATGAATCCGGTTACCGGATGGTGTACTGTTTAAACTCATGTCAAGTCCTCCTTTTCCAGCAAAACTGTCCTTGCATTTATTGTAACACATTTCTCTTTTTCTTTTGCCGGAAATTACATTTTCAAAAATCTTTTATATTTTTTAAGAAAATATTTTTCTTTTATTAACTATTTCATGCTATACTATAACCATAAACTGGAAAAAACAATAGCAACAGCATATAGAATTTAAATATTTACAAAAAGGAGGAGCGTTTATGGATGGATATAATGAGGATAACGGATACAATGAACCAGCCAATACCTATGGACAGCCAACTGACGCATATGGACCACCAGTAAATGCATATGGACAGCCGGTAGACGAATACGAACAGCCGGTTAATCCATATGGGCAGCCAGCCGATGAATACGGACAGCCGGTTAATCCATATGGGCAGCCAGCTGACAAATACGGACAGCCGGTTAATCCATACGGGCAGTCAGCTGACAGCTACGATGGGGCGGACATCCAGTATGTACAGACAACCGAATCATACCTGCAAGGGGATGCCGGTTATACCCAGACATCCGGCACATATGGAAGTTCATCAGGTCAATATGATGAGTCTGAGGAGGAAGAGGAAGAGCTGACAGAGGAGGAATTAGAGCAGCTCCGCCGCAGGAAAGCCGCTGCCAGAAGGCGAAAAATTGCCGCAAGAGAAGAGCGCCGCAGGAAACGCCGCAGACAGGCAATTATCCGTTGCAGCATACTTTTGCTCATCGTCATTTTAATTATTGTGGGACTTGTAAAAATGGTATCCGGTATCTGGAATCATTTTCACCAGGACAAAAAATCAGATAAGATAACAGAACAGGTGAAAACAGAGGACACAGAGGAGCCCACCACAGAACAAATCAAAGCGGATATTGATGAGGCAATTCTTGCACAGGATTTACCGGCAGACAGGGAAGCAGCACTGGAAATCCTTAAAAAACAGGCAGAGACAGACCCGGATATCCAGGGAATCTGCGATAATGCCGCCGTTTATCCGGACAATATTTTAATGAATCTGGCTGTAAATTCAGAAATGAAGCAGTTTGCCATTGACTATCCTGCTAAAATCAACATTACATTTGATGGCGATTTTACAATGGATGTCACAGGGAATACCGTTCCTCTGTATTTACAGTTTGACGAGCAATGGGGCTATGCAGATTACGCCAATAATATCGTTGGATTAAGCGGATGCGGCCCTACCTGCCTTTCCATGGCTTATACCTATCTAAAACAGGATGGCAGCATGAATCCAATTAAAATTGCCGATTTCGCTACCGAAAAGGGATATATAGATGAAAGCGGCAATACATCCTGGACCTTGATGACCGAGGGGGCAGCAGAGCTTGGTCTGGGCTCCGAGGAATTAACTGCCAGCAAGGATGCCATGACAACGGCACTGGAGAACGGCAGCGTGATTATCTGTTCCATGTCCTCCGGTGATTTTACAAAAAGCGGACATTTTATTGTGATTCGGGAATACAAGGACGGACTCTTCTACGTCAACGACCCAAACAGCGAAGCCCGCAGCCAGGTCGGCTGGGATTACGAGCGGCTGGAATCCCAGATTGCAAATATGTGGGCAATCAGCGCCAAAGCCAGCGATGACAGGCAGACAACCCAGAGCGATGACAGCACCCAGACTGACAATCCGGATAGCAGCCAGACCTCTGAACAGTCCCAGCAGTAACATTTATTTTAAGATAAAAGGCTGTTGTAATAAGAATATTTCCTTGTTTACAACAGCCTTACTTTTGTTGCCAGACATTTCCCTAATCCTGCCGGTCAAGCCCATTCTTTACTGCATAAACCGCCAGCTGGGTTCTGTCCTTTAGCGTCAGCTTTTCCAGCAGCCTCGATATCTGGTTTCTTACCGTTCCCTCCGCCAGAAATAATTCCGATGCGATTTCTTTATTATCATAGCCCTGGGCAACCAGCCTTAAAATATCCCGCTCTCTTTCGCTGAACTGCTCCTCTGGTATATGGGAGGACTGCTTTTCCCGGGCTGTTTCCGGTGTCTGCTCCATACGGTTTTTCATAACCTGATAGACGCCTCCCCCAAAAATACTCAGTCCCGCATATACGCTTTTTACAGAGGCAATTACCTTCTCATCCTCCAGCTCCTTTAAGATATAACCGTCTGCACCGCTCCCCAATGCCTTCTCTATCGTTTCCTCATCATCAAAGGTGGTAAGCACCAGCACGCGGATATCCGGACGCTGCTCTTTGATGGCTTTAATCCCATAAGCACCATCATAATCCGGCATCCGCATATCCATCAGTACCACATCCGGCTCATAGACCTTGCATTTTTCAAAGGCCTCTTTCCCGTTTTCTGCCAGCGCCACAACCTCAATTTCCATATCCTGTTCCAATACTGCTTTCAGCCCCTGTCTCAATATCATAATGTCATCTGCAATCAAAACCTTAATCCTGTTCATAACCGGACCCTCCCCCCTTTCATTATAACGGAAGCTTAACTCTGGTAAGGAAACCCTCACCAGCCGATGACAGAAACCTTACCGTTCCCCCTGCATTTTCTACCCGTTCCCGGATTCCCCGGATACCATTATTTTCCTGAATAATGTCACAGCCCTTGCCATCATCCCCTATTACCAGTTCAACACTGTTTTCCTGAAAACGGATAATAATCTCGATTTTCGTTCCCTCCGCATACTTTAACGCATTGGTAAGAGATTCCCTTACCGTATCATATATTATCCCGGATAAATGGGAATATTTCTCCGAGTCATCCCCCTGCACCGTTACCGTCACCGGTAACTCCTTCACCTGGTCTGCCAGCTGCATAACACCCTGGGTTACCAGCTCATAGGACTGCTCCCTGCGAAGCTGATTAATGGATTCCCGCAGCTCCCTGATTCCCTGGCTGGTGAGAACCCGTGCCTCTGACAAATAGGTTTCTGCCTTTGCATTTTCCTGATTTTTCACACATAACTCCGCCAGCTTCATGTAGGACTGAATCATGGTAAGGGTATGGCCTGCTGTGTCATGCACCTGCTGGGCGATACGGTTCCGCTCTTTTTCCAGAAGCAGCTTTTCATTGGTAATCACAAGCTCCCTTTTCAAATCCATAAACTGGTATTTCACCGTGGCAAGCATAACAAAAATAACCGATATTGCAAATCCCAGCGGAGTGATATCAAATGACGACTGAACAAGGCCGGTCAGATATATGGCATTAAATAACACCGGCACCAGCACGGACGCCACAACAAGAATTTTTGCCGCCCTTCCATTTCCCTCCCCTGCCGATTCCCGGCTTTTTGCCGTCATATCACGGTATAAAATTACAGCTCCCGTAATGACAAAAGCATAGGTAATAACCACATTTGAATAGAAAAATTGACCATGGATAATTTTATCCGGTGAAAATACAGTATAATACAAGTGGTGCCAGCGATTAGTGAGCACCAGCAGATAGTGAAACACCGACAGCATAACAGGGACATATTTTTTTAATCCTGCCAGCCTGCCCCCTGTATATAATACCGCAAAATAATACCAAAATGCCCCTATAAAGCAAATTCCAATATTTCCAATCAGATAAGCCACCGTAAGCTCCCATTTCGTCTCAGCCAGCAGCACTAAAATTTGAGAGCCGCACCACAGGGCAGCCATTCCCTGGCATACCATATAAACACGATTGCAAAGGGTTCTTTCCCCGCGGAAAAACAGTGCTGCCATACTGGCAAGCACTGCTCCTGTCACAATCAGATAAATCAATCCCAACATAAATGACATGCTTTTTCCTCCCATACATTCTAAGGCATTTAAAAACCATCGATTCTGCATTACCATACCGGAAGTCCGTTATTTCGCTTCCCTTTCCTTTTTCACGGCAAATCCGACCATAACTACACCTGCCGCAAACAGATAAACCCACCATGCAATGTTAAGCCAGAAGCTTCTCGTAATGTACAGCGCTATTAAAATCAAGGTTACACTGGCAGCTATGACATATTCCTTATGGTTGCATACCGCTGCCACCAAAAGCATAATCACACAGACGATTCCAAGTATCAGAACATTTCCCAGCTCCCCGCCCAGCAGATTGTTTAACAGCAGCACCGCAAGCAGACAGCAGGTCAGAATAAATTGTACCACTCTTATGCTTTTTTTCTTATCATACCAAATGAAGCCTAAAAGAACAATGCCTATTGCAAACAGAAATCCCGTCCACTCTGCACGATATCCGGCAGGTATATCCAGAAACGGCTGCTTTTGCACCGCCAATTCTCCCGCTGCCAATGCGATAGTCTGCCAGACTGCCTTCGCCCCGGAGCTGCCGCAAAGCTCCGCTATAACCAAAACGGTCAGAGCCACCAGCAGATGAAAAGCCATGCCCAGATAATCGTAGTGCTTTGACGCAAACCACATATTTATACACATTACCATCTGAAGCATTGCAATTCGTTTCAGGGTAAGTTCTGCCTCCTCCGTATACGCTCCCGTTTTCCTATTCCCTGCCAGCCAGATAATCAGAGCTGCCGCTAATGCAAAGGTAAATGGATAATATGTTTCATTTAAATCCGAATGCCATCCGGTTATCAGATATGTAAAATGCTGGATGTATGTCATAAAAATACCAAAAACCAGCTGGATATAAAACATCTCTTTCCGCATCATATAGACCATAATTACCAGATTCAAAACAAATGCCATAAAGATGACAGGGGTGATTTCATCCGTCCATACTAAAATTTCACCCAAAGCATTCACCACAGTATAAACCATCCAGAATATACTGATACTGTTTATGACACGGTAGATTGTCTGCTGTCTGCCGGCACAGGTAATTCCTGTCGCTGCCACAACGACTACCGCCTGCAGCATTGGAATGGCATAAGAGTTATTGTCTGCTATATTCGCCCATACAAGAAATGGCAGCCCCACAATTCCGTGCACCAGATAGCTTATGCTTACAGCCATATCCAGACCGGTTTTTTCTGTAAAATGCTTTTTTCTGTAATAATCCAGACCTGCCAACACTAATATATATCCGGCTAAAATCAGGGTAAATACCTGTATGCCGCATTCCATTGCCACTCCCATGCATAAAAGCATACCGTCTCCAAGCGCCACGCTGATACTGAAATCAATCCCTTTCTTTTTCAGAACCACCCTGATTACTGTAGGTATCAGCATCACTCCAACTGCACATAGCATTTTCAGGGCATTTATTTGCTGAAGCGTCCACTGCGTATCCGGCTGTACCACTCCCGGTTCTGCTGTCTGGACTCCCCCAAGCAGAGATAGGGCAAAAAATCCTGTAAATGCCACTCCCAGATAGTAAAGGCCTGCCTCCGTTTTTCTGAGTCTTCCTCCCTTTGCCACAGCATAGGAGCCGGTAAACAGCCCTGCTGCCGCCGATAGCAGACAAAGCTGCTTTACTAATTCCGGCAGATATTTCCACGCCGTGGATACAAAAATGCTGCCTGCCACCATAATGAAAATTACTCCTACCACCATCAAAAATGTAGAAATGTGATTTCTTTCCATAATAAACACCTCTTCCTCTAAAATATAACTGTCCTTCGTCACTATTTTCTCTGATGGTTTTATTATAAGAAGAAGCTTTCTGCCTGGCAGGTGTCATTTGTCACAATATAAAAAAAAACAGACAGTGACAAATGTCACTATCTGCAAAAATCAATTACCTGTTTTTCTGTTCTTCCACCCGTTTCAGGCACAGGTGTATATATCCCGTCTCAATTCCTTCGCCACCATTACCGCTGACACGATGGCTGCCATACAATCCGCAACGGGTCCGGCATACATAACGCCGTCAATTCCCATAAATAACGGGAGCAAAATTACCAGCGGAAGAAGGAATATAATCTGTCTGGTCAATGCCAGGAAGCTTCCCCGTTTCGGCTTGCCTATGGCAGTAAAAAAATTGGAGG
Organism: uncultured Clostridium sp.; assembly: GCA_900544905.1. Taxonomy (GTDB): domain Bacteria; phylum Bacillota; class Clostridia; order Lachnospirales; family Lachnospiraceae; genus CAG-590. The sequence continues at coordinate 7,664 of UQXF01000081.1, read as the reverse complement.
TAATCGGCTGCATAAAATTCACAAAGGTAAAGAACAAAAAGATGTGAAAATAGTTGATTGCAAACCGGAAATATGCCTCTGAGCCATCTCCGAAAATAGATATAATCTGCCTTGGACAAAGCTGGAACATCAAAAATGCCGCCACAGCCAGCACCGCTCCACAGCTGATTGCCTTTAAATAGGCCTCCCTGACACGGTTATATTTTTTTGCTCCATAGTTAAAGCTTGCAATTGGCTGCAGGCCCTGGGAAATTCCAATCACAAATGCCATAAATACCATATTCACCTTTGTTATAATTCCAACGCAGGCAATGGGAATGGATTCGCCATACACGGATTTTGCCCCATAATATTTCAGGGATTTGTTCATAATAATCTGTACTATCATCATTGCAAGCTGGTTACTGCAGGGCGCCATTCCCAGTGAAGCAATACGTCCCACATTTTCTGCCCTTATCCTTAAATGCTGTTTTTCTATCCTTACGGTTTTGCAATGTGACAGATACCAGATTGCCATACCGCCGGAAATAAACTGACCGATAATTGTGGCAAATGCTGCGCCGGACATTCCCCAGTCGAAGCCAAACACAAAGATTGCATCTAAAATTGTGTTAACGATAGCACCGGTGAGATTGCAGAGCATGGCAATCTGCGGTCTGCCATCTGCACGAATCAGATGTCCTCCCCCGGTTGACAAAATCAGAAACGGAAATCCAATCGATGTAATTCTGGTATATTCCATGGCATAGCCGAGCACATTGTCCGGTGAGCCAAAAAACCGTAACATGGGTTCTAAAAAAATCTGGGTAATAATACAGAGTACCGCTCCGCATCCAAAAAGCATAACAGCAGCGTTTCCGAGATAGTAAACAGCCCTCTTCCGGTCTCCGCTTCCCATGGTAATATTAAATGCGGATGCACCGCCAATGCCAAACAACAGGGCGATTGCCACACATGAGGTAGACAGCGGAAATGCAATATTCGTGGCTGCATTGCCCAGTTCCCCAACTCTCTGACCGATAAAAAACTGGTCCACAATATTATAAAGGGAACCTACCAGCATAGAAATAATACTTGGTACAGCAAACCGGTAAAGCAGCTTATTAATTTTCTCTTCCCCAAGAGAATTATTTGCCGCTTTCTCTTCCTTTTTCCCGGCTATGGCTTTGCCCCCGTCAACCGGTTCCGTATCTTTTTCTGTTATATTCATGTTACACTTTCCTCTTTCCTTTAAAGTACCGATTCAGTATAACACATTTCTATTTTTATTTCCAAATATAATGCCTGTTAACTACAGTATTTTCATTGTATTGGAATGTCCTTGCATTTTACCGGATATACGAGACCATCTTTCTGGAAATATACATATTCCTTTACATCCCTTTGTGTGGTATACTTCAATGCCTTCTTTACCGTCTGCGTAATCTCTTCTGTGTTAAAGGGCTTTCCAATATAACCATAGCAATGCAAATCCCTGTAAGCCTCTTCCTCAAAATCCATTCTCTCCGTTATAAATATTACCGGTGTAAATAAATATTTCTCTATTTTACGGATTTCACCCACCAAATCCATACCGGAAACATCCTCTGCATTCCCGGAATCTAAAGTGACATTGCACAAAAACACATCTATCACCTGATTTGATAATATGTCTGACGCTGCGTCCGCATTTGTCACTGCACAGACCCATACATCTTTATCAATCGCCTTTACCAGCTCCTCTAACCAGTGCAGCTGTTCCACATTATTTTCTACAATTAAAACCTTTTTACTCATCTCGTATCACCACACTTTATATTGATTTATAAATTCATATTTTTTATTATACAATAACATTTATAATTTTTAAATATCTTATGCTTATTGTTTAACAATAAGTGTTACTCCAGATTCAAACGCTTTATTTCTTCCAATACATTATTTTTAGTTGAGATAACGAACTGTAAATGCTATAATAAAAAAAGTCTATAATTATTGGGCTTATCATTTATAAAAATATGGACAGAGGAGAAAAAAGATGGGGAATTATTTTAATCCAGAGATTGAAACAATGCCAGTAGAAGACATTAAGAAGCTCCAAAGTGAGCGGCTGGTGGAACAGGTAAAGCATGTTTACAAAAATGTGAAGTTTTACCATGACAAAATGGATGAAGCAGGTGTTACACCTGATGATATTCACGGAATTGAGGACTTACATAAGCTTCCATTTATCAACAAGGATGACTTACGCGACCAGTATCCATATGGTCTTGTAGGTGTGCCACTCTCTGAATGTGTCCGCATTCAGTCAACCAGTGGAACAACCGGACGCAGGGTAGTTGCCTTTTATACCCAGGAGGATTTGGACATCTGGGATACCTGCTGTGCCCGTGCAATTGTTGCTGCAGGCGGAACAAAGGATGATGTAGTGCATGTCAGCTATGGCTATGGACTCTTTACCGGCGGTCCCGGATTAAACGGCGGTTCCCATAAGGTTGGATGTCTCACCCTTCCAATGTCCTCCGGTAACACGGAGCGCCAGATTCAGTTCATGACAGACCTGGGTTCTACTATACTCTGCTGTACACCATCCTATGCGGCTTATCTCGGTGAAAGTATTGCCGAGAGGGGTGTGAAGGACCAGATTAAGCTGAAAGCCGGTATTTTTGGTGCAGAAGCATGGACAGAGGAAATGCGCCACAACATTGAACAGTCTTTAGGCATCAAGGCTTACGATATTTATGGATTGACAGAGATTACCGGTCCCGGCGTATCCTTTGAGTGTGAAGAACAGAGGGGTATGCACATCAACGAGGACCATTTCATTGCGGAAATTATTAATCCGAAAACTGGTGAAGTCTTGCCGGAGGGTGAAAAGGGTGAATTGGTATTCTCCTGCATTACCAAGAAAGGATTTCCACTTCTTCGCTACCGCACCCGTGATATCTGTGTGCTGTCCCGGGAAAAATGTTCCTGCGGGCGCACCCATATCCGCATGAGCAAACCTCTTGGACGCAGTGACGACATGATGGTTGTAAAGGGCGTAAATGTATTTCCTTCCCAAATCGAGACTGTTTTGTTGAACAAAGGATATGAGGCAAATTACCAGCTGACTGTTGACCGTGTCGGCAACAACGACACCATTGCCTGTGATATCGAATGGCTGCCAGACAATCCACCGGCAGATGACGCAGATAAGGCTGCCAGAGAAAAGAAGCTTGTGTCTGCATTAAAATCTATGCTGGGTATTGTTGTAGAGGTTCATCTGGTGGCTCCTAAGACTATTCCGAGAAGCGAGGGCAAGGCTGTCCGGGTTATTGACAAGCGGTCCCTGTTTGAGGAGAGCCAGTTTACAAAATAGAAACGACACGGAAACAAATCTAAAAAGAGCATCCCCATGCGAATCAATAATTTTACCAATTTTGATTTTCCACTGGGGATGTTCTCTTTTTCCAAATATCTGAATTTTACCGTCCGAGATATTCCATGGCATACCAGAGCACATAGTCCTCATCGTCCTCAAACATCATCTTTACCGCTGTTTCATCAAATGGAATCTGTATATCCAGAGGAACCGTGGCTTCCCTGCTATCATCCGTATCCACAAATACCGTACCGTCCTCCTTAAGCAGCAGCACTGCAGAATAGGATAAATATCCATAATCAAACTGGACACTGCTGATTCCCTGGGCAGAGCAGTTAGAATGGGTTAAGCCCATTACTGTTACATTTGGAAATGCACTGGCAAGCTGGGTAAAATGGTCTCCCGCACTGACCGTTTGTGCATTTACCAGGATAATGATGTTTCCATGTGCCCACAGGTCTTCTCCCTGATAGGTCTCACATTCTCTCACCTCCCAGGTGCCCGCTTCGGCGCCCTTTTTGTATTGTAAACTCTCCACATCAAACACTCCGTCACAGGCATATACATGCTCTCCCTCCGGAGCAATCAGCTTAACAATATGCTCCACATAAGAACCGGAGCCTCCACCGTTGCTTCGCAAATCAAAAATAAGATTTGTAACTCCCATCTCCTTTAACGCAAGAAGCTTTTCACGCATCTCTTCTTCCATCTCATTAAAATTTTCCTTCGCATCATAGCTCATGAACCGCATACGCATCAATGCTGTCTTATCATCTATATTTTCCCACTCAAGATTGGAAATTTCCACACCCCTGTTCAATATCTCCATGGTTTTTTCCCAACGGTCGGCATAAGCCCCAAACTTATCTACCGTAATGCTCTGCTCCGCCCCACTGTCATCCACATAGCAAATGGCAACACGGTCACCCCCCATCCCGGCAATCGCAAGGGGACTGTAAAATGCTTCATTTTCCTTACTCGCATAAGTTTGAAGCTTTGCGGCTGTTTCCTTCGCCTGTAAAGCCGCCTCCTCAATTGGCATTCCATCCCACGCAGTAATCACCGTTCCGTTATGGATTCCAGCCTCCGATATGGCACTGCCCGCTTCCACATTCACTGCTACTGTCTGCCCATTTGCAAGGGTCATCAAGGATAAGCCATAATCATTCCCACAAATCTGCTCAGATGCCTGTTTTGCCACATTCTCATCATGGGGACTATATGCCACATGTCCGTCATGAAACTCCATGGCAAAGGCATTCCATGCCAGGCAGTCTGCAACCGCATCATGGTTTTTATCTGCCTCTTCAAACTGTGGCAGATAGGTTTCATAGAGTGCATCCCAGTCAATTCCTTTCTGCTCTGTCAATGCATAGTGAGTCTTCATTTCTGCAAAGCCATTTTTGAAATCCTGCACATAATCCGGTGCCCGGTAACCCTTATATACATTACAGATAACAGCTGTAAGCAGGAGTGCTGCTCCGCAAATCCCACATACGGTTTTCCTGATTTTTACGGAATCCTTTACAAAGCCGGAAAGCAGCACTAGTGTCCCAAGATATGCTGGCAGCATGGATTTTTCAAATCCGAAGCCTGCAATTGCAAAAAGGCATACAATCAGAGGGACTGCATAACAAAGCCTCCATTTCGGGCTCAGCGCTTTTGCGGCATAGCCGGCAAGTATATAAAGCCCAGCCACAAACACAAGCTCTAATATTATAAATGCCAAATCCTCATATAGCATAGTACACCTCCCTAATTCAAATCATCCTTTTCAAAATACAGGTATCCAAGTATTAAAAACAGACCTCCAATCAGAACCGAAGCCAGAACCGTGCCTGCCACAGCTCCTGCTGGAAGTGCCGCATCATATACCATAATTTCCTTTTCTCCTGCCAGTGTATAGGTACTCCAGGACGTAAAATCAAACAGCATATGTAGATTTCCGGTTCCCAGAAAGATTAAATTCCCCGCCCCAAACAGCTCACTCCATGCATCTCCTGCCATGGAAACAACAAATCCCAAAGCCATTACAATATAGGAATTTTTTATAATATAGCTTATAAACACAAACTCGCAAATCAGCCTTAAGACCGGCAAAACAGACAGTATATAGCGAAGAAATACATTCCAGGCGCTCACCTCAACTCCCCATCCATTCATTATGCAGGCAGCGGCAATTGGCACTATATTTAATACCATGGCCCCGGCTGTTCCAATCAACAGGCTTAACACTGCCCTGCCAAAAAAGAGCTCCCTTCGCAGATGCCCGCTCATCAGTTCATAATTAACCGTCTTATCTATAAAATCCTCTCCGCAGATGCTCCCGGTGACCGCCAGTGCAAAAATAAGAGCAACCGACATCACGTACCCTCCATTTTCCGCCACATAGCATCCGGCTGTAACCGTCTTAGAAGAAAAGCCTATTTCTCCCACCAGTGTTGTGCACTGCATAAACACCAAACCTGCAAATATCACATAAATTAATTTATTCCTTTTCAGCTGGTAAAGCTGTGCCTTCATAATCTGTTTCATGCCGCACCTTCCTTTGCTACTTCCTTTTCCACTCTCAATCCATATCCTGCTTCTTGAACACCGCATATCCAATAGCCAGACAAGCTCCTCCCACCAGCAGGGATACCAGAATAGTCCCTGTCACCAAGGGAGCATCCATTCCGGTCATATATACCGGGATATCTTCTCCCTCTATATATTCAAGCTTATAGTTATCAAAACCAATTACCTGTCTCATGTTTGTAATTACCAGCTGTAACGTTAATACCCTGTCCGTAAGCTCTTCATAAACCATAATTCCAATCATGGACACAGCAAAGAATACCCAGCCGGCAAGCATTGCCTTATAGCAATCCCTCAGTAAAAAAGCCAGCATTGCAAACTCGCAAATCAGCCGAAGCAGCGGAAACAGAAAAAGCACACAATGCACTGCCGCATTACCCGGATTCATGCTATCGCCCCATCCATTTATCAAGGTAATCCCCAAAACCGGAAGCACGAGCATGGCGATACCACTGCCTAGCCCCCAGATTACACTCATAATCACTCTGCCAAAATAAACCTCCGCTCTGGAATGTCCCGCCAGAATTTCATAATTGATTGTCTTGTCACCGGCATCCCAGCCGCAGATTCTGGAAACCAGTATCACCAGCACCATCCCTAAAAAGCTGGGAAGCACGGAGCCAAGCTGTGCCATAAAAAGACTGCCGGACAACTCACTGACATCAAAATCTATTAAAACAGCCCCCGTCGGCAGCAAAAAGCCAGCCAGCAATACCAGAATGACAAGATTGTCACCCTTTGTTTGATAATTTTGCGCTTTCATTATGTTCCACATTCTGCTCACCTACCATATCCATATAATACTGCTCCAGATTTGCCTCCCTCATGCCAAGAGAAAGAGGAATCACACCACCCTCATATAACGCCTTGGAAACCTCCCTGATATCCTCCAAATGCTCATAAAGGCGGATACTTCCATCCTCTTCTACATCATATTCCGTCACGCCAAGCCTCTCCTGCAATACAGCCAGCGCCACAGCATCCTTATCTGTGTGGATATGATAATGCTCCCTGCAAAGCTTTTTCAGTGCATCCGCAGAGACAGACTGAACCAGCTCTCCGTGATGAATAAAGATATAATCCGTACAGAGCAGGGATAACTCACTTAAAATGTGGGAGGAAATGATAATTGTGATATGCTCCTCCCTGTTCAGCTTTAACAGCAGCTCCCGGATTTCCACAATCCCTTCTGGGTCCAATCCATTTACTGGCTCGTCTAACACCATAATCTCCGGCTTTGTAAGCAGTGCATTGGCAATTCCCAGACGCTGGCGCATACCAAGGGAAAAATTCTTTACGTATTTCTTACCGGTATCCGCAAGTCCCACAATTTCTAACACCTCATCCACACGGTGCTTATCCGGAATCCCCTTTTGCAGTCTCTGCTTTTCCAGGTTTTCCTTTGCAGTCATTTTCTCCTTTGCATAAGGCGTCTCAATCATAAAGCTCATACGGCTTCTTGCCTTCGCAAGACCCTTTTGCGTATCCTCACCATAGATGGAAATGCTGCCGTTCGTTGGAAGCACCAGTCCCCCTAACATTTTCATAATTGTTGTCTTACCGGCACCATTTGGACCTATAAGACCGCATATCATTCCCTCTCTAATCTGAAAGGAGGCTTCTCTCACAGCCTTTTGCTTCATATACTGTTTTTCTAATCCTTTTACATCAATTAAAACCTCTGGCATTGTATCCTCCCTGTCTCTTATACACATCTGACGCTGCCGACGATCTTACGCGTGTA
>UQXF01000080.1 GCA_900544905.1 uncultured Clostridium sp. | reverse complement strand
GAGATGACGTCGAGTCTCGTGGGCTCGGAGATGTGTATAAGAGACAGATGGAAATGTTTGAGGCAGGAAGCAGCTTGAAGAACAAAACACCGGAAGAACTGTTTAATCAGGATTATAAAGCATTTCAGGTGGATAAAATGGGAATTGGCGTCAGTCAGGTCAGCTCCATTAACCAGCGGGAGCTGGACAACGTAGCTGCGCTGATGCAGGAATATGTACCAGCTGCACTTCCTTCCATGCAGATTCAGCTTGTCTATGTTATGTTAACCAACATCCATGACCAGCGTTCCGATTTGTTAGCCTTTGGAGCCGATGCAGAAAAATATGCAGCAGAAGCATTTCATGTAGAAGCAGACAAGAATATCTGCCACCTGCCCGGCGTTGTGTCCCGAAAAAAACAGGTTGTACCTGCACTGGTGAGCCGGCTTCAGGAAGAATTATAAAATTTAAAAAACAGAAACCTTTCCTGTACTCTTTCATATACTAAGAGTATAGGAGGTGTACTATGTGCCAGATATGTAAACTAAGCAATGCTGCAAAAGATTATTTAAGTGAATTCTACTGTATTCTGGATAGAATGATACAGGGCATGACCCAGGCTGAACTGACAGACAGCATTTCTTATAACTTTATTGTTCAGATGATTCCCCACCACCAGGCAGCCATTGAAATGTCAGAGAACATTTTAAAATACACCACATGGGTTCCCCTGCAGAATATTGCCACACAGATTATAACAGAACAGACAAAAAGCATAGAAAACATGGAAAAAATCAAATGCTCCTGTGGGCAGCTGTGCAATCCCCGGCAGGATTTATGTCTTTACCAGCGCCGGGTAAATCAGATTATGGATACCATGTTTTGTGAAATGGAACATGCCCGCAGCAGCAACCAAATCAACGGGAATTTTTTACGGGAAATGATACCACATCACAGAGGTGCCGTGAAACTGTCTGAGACGACTCTGCAATATGATATCTGTGATGGTCTGGTGCCAATCTTAAATTCCATTATCGTTTCCCAAAAGAGAGGAATCCGGCAAATGACAGAGCTGCTGCAATGCATGAAATGCTGATATCTACTTTACAAGATTTGCCTCGGTTACCTGCCCCTTTTCAAAATCCAATGCATTTTGCAGGGTAGTCTGGCTGATGGCGGCTAATGCCTCATGGGTCAAAAATCCCTGGTGGGAAGTCACAATGACATTTGGGAAGGATAACAGCCTTGCTGTGATGGAGGATTCTAACAGCTCATCCTCCCGGTTCTCGAACACATTTCGTCCCTCTTCCTCATATACATCTAATCCCACACCAAAGAACTTCTTACTGCGGATTCCCTGTATTAAATCCTCTGTATTGACAAGGGCACCTCTGGAAGTATTAACAAATACTACATCGTCCTTCATCATGGCAATGGTGTCCTTGTTGATTAAATGATGCGTCTCCTCTGTCAATGGACAGTGCAGTGAAAGCAAATCACTTTGCTTTAACACCTCCTCCAATGACATGTACTCTACAAAATCAAGGTCTTTATTGGGATACATATCATAAGCGATAACGCGCATGCCAAATCCTTTACAGATTCTGCACATGGCGGCACCTATCTTTCCGGTTCCGATAATCCCGGCAGTTTTCCGGTAAAAATTAATACCGGTCAGGCCCACCAGACTGAAATTGTTCTCCCTCACCTTGATGTAGCTCTTATGCAAGTGCCGGTTAACTGCAAGGGCAAGGGTCATGGCATGCTCTGCCACCGCCTCCGGCGAATATCCCGGCACGCGTAAAACCGTCATGCCATATTCCTTTGTCTTATCCAGCGCAACATTGTTAAAGCCCGCACACCGCAGCAAAATCAGTTTAATTCCGATTTCGTTCAACTTATCAATAACAGGGGCGCTTAAATCTGAGTTAACAAAAGCACAAATGGCATCATAACCCTTTGCCAGGGACACTGTCTTTAGCGAAATATCTATTTCCTGATAAGTAACTTCGATTTCCGGATAATTCTTCAGCTCCTTATCAAAGGATTCTTTATCATAATTGGTTGCATCATAAAATAAAATTTTCATATAAATCATTCCTCCTTCTTGTCAGCCTGTACGAATGCTTATAAAACAATATCTTGTTCTATCATTCCCCTGTTTGCTAAAATATATACTCTGACAAATTGATACTGCATAACAAATTATATCATTTTTTAGCGTGCATAGGAATGACCATTTTTTCATATGCCTGGCAACAGAAAAAGACCGGCTGATACCGGTCTTATCCTCATTATCATCAATTTGGCATATATTTATCCCTGCCTCTCAATCTCGCCATTGCTCTGGCAAGTGATGCCCGGGATATATGATATTCCATAATACTCTGCTTTTGCTGAAGCTGTTCCCTTGCCCGCTCCAGTGCCGCCTCTGCGCGGAATGCATCTATCTCCTCCGGTTTTTCAGCTGAATAGACCAATACATCCACCCTGTTATGATTTACCTTTAAAAGACCGTCTGACACAATGGCTGTCTGCCAGCTTCCATCCGGCAGGCGGAACCGGATTTCACCGATTTCGATGGTTGTCGTCATCTGTTCATGGTTCGCCATAATCGCCATTTCTCCATCATATCCCGGAAATACAAGCAGTTCACACTCACCGTCATAGAATACCTTATTACATGCAATTATTTTTAAAGAAAAAGTGTTCATACTCCCATTCCTCTCTTAACCAGTAACCACACTCTGTATCAAAAGACCCGGAATTATGCCAATGTGGCTGCCTTTGCCTTCACATCCTCAATGGTACCTACATTAAAGAAGGCAGCCTCCGGATATTCATCCATCTCTCCGTCCAATATCGCCTTAAAGCCTTTAATGGTCTCCTCAACAGGAACAAACACACCCTTTACACCGGTAAAATTCTCAGCCACATGGAACGGCTGGGACAGGAAACGCTGTACCTTTCTTGCCCGGTAAACCGTTAATTTATCCTCATCGGAAAGCTCTTCCATACCGAGGATAGCAATAATATCCTGCAATTCCTTATATTTCTGTAAGGTCTCCTGGACACGTCTTGCCACACTGTAGTGCTCCTCTCCCACCACATCTGCCTCAAGAATCCTGGAGGTAGATTCCAATGGGTCCACTGCAGGATAGATACCCTGCTCCACAATCTTTCTGGAAAGAACCGTGGTGGCGTCCAGATGTGAGAATGTTGTTGCCGGAGCCGGGTCTGTCAAATCATCCGCCGGCACATAAACCGCCTGCACAGAGGTTACGGAACCATCCTTTGTGGAGGCAATACGCTCCTGCAGCTCTCCCAAATCATTTGCCAGTGTAGGCTGGTAGCCCACTGCGGAAGGCATACGCCCAAGCAATGCAGAAACCTCCGAGCCCGCCTGGACGAAACGGAATATATTGTCGATAAATAACAGCACATCCTGCTTTTTCACATCCCGGAAGTACTCCGCCATGGTAAGTCCGGTCTCTGCCACACGCATACGGGCACCGGGAGACTCATTCATCTGTCCGAATACAAGGGCAGTCTTATTGAGAACCCCTGACTCCTTCATTTCCATCCAAAGGTCATTACCCTCTCTGGAACGCTCGCCGACACCGGTAAAAATGGAATAGCCGCCGCTTTCTGTTGCAATATTGTGAATCAGCTCCTGGATTAACACGGTTTTTCCGACACCGGCTCCGCCAAACAAGCCAATCTTACCACCCTTTGCATATGGAGCCAGTAAATCAATGACTTTAATACCGGTTTCCAGCATCTCCACAACCGGACTCTGGTTTTCAAAGGTTGGGGGCTCCCGGTGAATACACCAGTGCTCTGCCTCGTCTAACCGTTCCCCGTCATCCAGAGTCTCACCTAAGACATTGAACAACCGCCCTAAGGTTTTTTCCCCTACAGGAACCTGGATGCCTGCACCGGTTGCGGTAACCTCCATATCCCTGCAAAGACCCTCGCTGGCTGCAAGCATAATACACCGCACCACATTATGTCCGATATGCTGGGATACCTCCATCACACATTTCTTTCCGTTATTCATAACATAAAGCGCATCCTTAATGGACGGAAGATTACCATTTTCAAATTCCACGTCTACAACAGGTCCCGAAACCTGTACAATCTTACCTTTATTTTCCATCATGTGAAATTTCACCTCGCTTGTTTCTTCTTTTTCTTTTTCAGCGCCTTGGCACCGCCGATTACCTCGGTAATCTCCTGGGTGATTGCCGCCTGCCGGACACGGTTATACTGTACCGAAAGCTCTCTTAACATTTCCTGTGCATTATCCGTTGCCGACTGCATTGCCATCATTCTGGCATTTTCTTCACTGGCAGAGGCCTCCACCAGGGCGCCATATAAAAATCCGGTTACATAGTTATATACCAGCTTTTCCAAAACCCTTTTTGGGGAAGGATAGATTAAAAACCAGTCGTCTGCCTGGTCTGCTGCCTCTTTATCATCATTTCCATGTCCCTTTACCGACTGCTCTAAAATCTCCTGCTTGATAAACTGGTGCGTCTTTAACGGAAGAATCTGCTGGATTTCCACCTCTTCTTTCATACTGTTTACCATCCGGGTGTAAATGACAGAAACCTCGTCTAATTCTTCCTTCTTGTATAAATCCACAATATACTCCGTCATAACCCTTGCACGGTGCATGGAGGGATTATTGGCAGAAAACCGGAATTGCTCATCCACCGCATATTTCTGGCTCTGGAAAAACTGTCTTCCAAGCTCTCCCACCACAAACATACAACAATCCTCTGCCTCATCTGCCAGGCACTGTGCCTCCTTTAAGACATTATGGTTATAAGCACCTGCCATGCCCTTGTCGCCTGTGATAATGATATATCCCTTCTTCTTAACCTTTTCCTGCAAATCACTGCCACGGTTATCAAAATACAAGTGCTGCATATCCGGAAAATGCAGTAAAATATCCGATATCTGCTCCTGCAATCCATAAAAATAAGGTTCCGTATCCTCTAACTTCTGTCTTGCCTTCCTAAGCTTCATAGAGGACATCATGTACATGGCTTTCGTAATCTTCATGGTATCCTGAATACTTTTTATCCGATTCTGAATCTCCTTTGCATTCGCCATATTCTACTCTCCTCTTTCACGCTTCCGCCTGGCTTTTAAACGCATTTGCCGCCTCTATAATTGCTTCCTTTACATCCTCTGATAAATCCCTGGATGCCTCTAACTGGCTTATGATTTCCGGATGGTTTGCATGAAAATCAGCCAGCAGCTCTGTCCGGAACTGTTTTATCTTATCCACCTCTAAATCACTGAACACATGTGCATTGGCAGCTACCAGTATAATAACCTGCTCTGCCATGCTGAAAGGATTGCCAAGGGGCTGCTTTAGCAGCTCCATCAGTGCCCGCCCGTGCGCCAGCTGTCTCTTTGTATTATCATCCAAATCAGAAGAAAACTGGGTAAATACCTCCATTTCCCGATACTGTGCCAAATCAATACGGATGCTTCCCGCTGCCTTCTTCATTGCCTTAGTCTGGGCTGCACCACCCACACGGGATACGGAAAGACCCACATTTACCGCCGGTCTCTGACCGGAGAAGAACAATTCACTTTCCAGGTAAATCTGACCATCTGTGATGGAAATTACATTGGTTGGGATGTATGCCGATACATCACCTGCCTGGGTCTCAATAATCGGAAGCGCCGTAATGGAACCTCCGCCAGCCTCCGGTGTCAGTCTGGAGGAACGCTCCAGCAGTCTGGAATGTAAGTAAAATACATCTCCAGGATATGCCTCACGTCCCGGTGAACGCTCCAGCAACAGGGAGATTGCCCGGTAAGCCACAGCGTGCTTGGATAGGTCATCATATACAATCAATACGTCCTTGCCCTGGTACATAAAATACTCAGCCAGTGCCGTACCGGAATAGGGCGCAATATACTGAAGAGGCGCCGGGTCGGATGCGGTTGCCGACACGATTATGGTGTAGTCCAGAGCCCCATTTTTCTTTAATGTATTTACCAGCTTTGCAATGGTAGATGCCTTCTGTCCAATCGCCACATAGATACAGACCACATCCTTACCCTTTTGATTCAATATGGTGTCCATTGCAATGGAAGTCTTACCAGTCTGGCGGTCGCCGATAATCAGTTCACGCTGGCCCCTTCCAATCGGAAACATGGAATCAATGGAAAGAATGCCTGTCTCCATCGGCACAGACACCGACTTACGGTCTACAATGCTTGGTGCCGGGCACTCTACCGGACGGAAGCCCTCTGCTGTAATCTCGCCCTTTCCATCCAGCGGATTTCCCAGTGCATCAATAATCCGTCCCTTAAATTCCTCACCTACGGGAATTCCTGCCATTTTACCGGTACGGACAACACGGCTTCCCTCTTTAATCTCCGTGTCCCTTCCAAACAGGATGACACCAATCTCATCCCGTCTTACATCCTGTACCATTCCCTTGACTCCACTGTCAAAGAGAACAATTTCACCATAAAATGCGTGGTCAATGCCGTCTACATTGGCGATTCCATCACCTACCCAGTTCACAACACCGATTTCTTTATTTTTTGCTTCCAGTTCAAAATCCTCAATGCTGCTCTTAAGGATAGAAATAATACCCTCCTCACTGACAGCAGAAGCCCCGGACTGTACCGCTTTCGCAAGCTTATGCTCTAACTGTTCAATCCGTCCCCGCTCACTCCAGTCATATTCCTTCGTGCCAACGCGGAGAATAAAACCGCTCTTTAAAGATGCGTCCTCTTCACATTCTATAGAAATATCCGGATTGTTAAATTCTTTTTCCAGAAACTTCCGGATGCCTGCCAGCTGTTCCTCTGTTGGAGGGGTTACATAAATAAGAACCGCCTGTTCTTCTTTTGCAGAAGGCATCCTGTCAAGCTCAGCAAATGCCTGGCTTATCTCATCCCATAATTTAAAGTCATCATTGTCACACAATACCTTTAAAAAACTGCGGATTTCTTTCGGAAACACCCTGTCTATGACCATGTGCTTCTTTTCAAGCAGCACAGTGGGGTCTTCAAAGTCCATCCGGATTTGAGGAACCGCCTCAAGGATATCTTTTACCTGCTTAAGGATTTCCTTCGGTGTCTCCGCCTTCTTTAAATCATTTGCATAATCAACTGCTGCCTGAATCACGCTTCATCACCTGCTTTGTCTAAAAATTTGCTATACAATGCACTGTCTACCTCAGCACCTTTTTTCTCACCTGCTACCTTTACTGCTGCGTCCACAACCAGACCTGCAATCTCCTTTTCGGCCTTTTTGATAATCTGTGCCTTCTGGTTTTCAGCCTCTGCCACTGCATCCCTCTTTACCTGCTTTGCAGCCTTCTCAGCATCCTGTATAATACGCTGGTACTCTGCATCGGCTGATTTTTTTGCCTCTCTCAGCACCTGCTTTTTCTCCGCTTCTGCATTTGCCACGGACACTTCGTACTGCGCCTTCATTTCCTCTGCCTGGGATTTGCTGGCGGCTGCCTCTTCAAACCGGCGGTCTGCCTCTTTCTGCCGTTCTGCGATAATCTTTTGTACCGGCTTAAACAAAAACACCCTCATTGCGACGAAAAGCACTAAAAGGTTAATTATGGTAAACAATAAATTCCAATCTACCCGGAGCATCTTACCAACCTGCCTTTCCTATTATTTTAACATTACGATAACCATCAATGCGATAACAAAACCATAAATAGCGGTTGCCTCTGCAAGGGCACAGCCAAGAATCAGGGTCTTGTTTATCTTACCCTCTGCCTCCGGCTGCCTTGCGATTGCCTCTGCTGCCTTACCGGTTGCAATACCGATACCAATACCTGCTCCAAGTGCTCCTAAAACTGCGATACCTGCTCCTATTGCGATTAATGTATTCATATTATTTTTCTCCTTTTCTATAAAATATTACTTACCCACTGTTTACTCGATTGCCTCACTGATATACAGCGATGTCAGAAATACAAACACGTATGCCTGAAGCAATCCGTCAAACAAGTCAAAATACAGACTGAAAACTGCCGGCAGAAATACCGGAACAATCATTTTTATCAGCTCCATAATAACAAATGCACCTAACACATTACCAAAAAGACGCATGCAAAGTGATAACGGTCTTGTAAATACTTCAAGAACATTAATCGGCGTTACAATGGCAATGGGCTCCGTAAACTTATGCAGCCATTTTTTCACACCATGATGATAGATACCGGCAGCCTCTACCAGAACAATACTCATCAAAGCCAGTGCAATGGTAACATTTAAATCCTTTGTGGGGGACTTCATTCCGAAAAGACCAATGATATTGGATACCCCGATGTACAAAAGCACCGTAGTAAGATAAGGCACATATGCCCTGCCTTCCGGTCCAATCATTCCCTCTACCATTCCTGTCAATTTGGTGACAATCAGCTCTGCCACTGCCTGACGCTTACTGATGTGGTCAATCTTCATATTTCTTGTCAGAATGATTGCCGCCAAAATGAGAATCGCCATGATAATCCATGTGACAACAACGGATTCTGACACATCAATCCCGCCGAAAATGGGGATTCTAAAGACTGTCTCACACTCCAGCTCTTCCATCAGGTTTTTTGCCAGATTATCCAAAAA
Organism: uncultured Clostridium sp.; assembly: GCA_900544905.1. Lineage (GTDB taxonomy): Bacteria > Bacillota > Clostridia > Lachnospirales > Lachnospiraceae > CAG-590. Next base: position 7,298 of record UQXF01000080.1, on the reverse strand, counting down.
ACCATCTCCTTATCTCTTTACTTTGTTTCTAACAGAGTTTATAATACTTTTTGCAAGATGTAAAATATATATTTAAGATAGTCAACATATCAAAATGACATAAAAAGGAGTACCCTATGAATATTACATATGACTACTACAAAATTTTTTATTATGTAGCAAAATATAAAAGCTTCACCCGCGCCGCTTCCATTCTGATGAATAACCAGCCCAATATCACCCGTTCCATGAACAATCTGGAAAAGCAGTTAGGCTGTACCTTATTTGTCCGCTCCAACCGTGGAATCACCCTGACACCGGAGGGAAAGAAATTATATAACCATGTTTCCATTGCCTATAAGCAGCTGCATATGGCAGAATTAGAGCTTGCCAATTCCAGCAGTCTGGAAAGCGGAACCGTTACCATCAGCGCCAGTGAGACGGCTCTTCACGGAATCCTGCTGGCAGTTTTAAAGGATTTCCACAATGCCTATCCGGGAATTCATATCCATATTCTTTCCCATACTACGCCCCAGGCTATACAGACCGTCAGAAACGGTCTGGCAGATTTTTCCGTGGTTACAACTCCCACCAGAATACAAAAGCCCTTTAAAGAGACAAGAATCAAGGAATTTCATGAGGTTTTAGTGGGCAGTAAGAAATACGCCTATCTGGCAGAAGCAAAGCACCACCTGTCTGACCTGCAGAAATATCCAATGGTATGCCTTGGCAAGGATACCATGACCTATAATTATTTTACGGACATTTTTTTAAGAAAAAATATTGCCCTGAATCCGGAGGTGGAGGTTGCCACCTCCGACCAGCTTCTTCCGGTTATCACCCATGATTTGGGCATCGGCTTTGTTCCGGATTTCCTGCTGAATGACCCGGCTTTAAATGAAGAAGTATTTAAAATACCTCTGGCTGAGACATTACCTCCACGCTATATATGCCTTGTAGAGGATTCCGGGCACCCTCTCAGTGTAGCTGCTGCAAAGCTAAAGGATATGCTGATAGCTGCACAGTAACTGTTTTCAGGAAAAATCCGGCTAAGTTATGACTTCGGCAACCCAGCCGGATTTTTTTATTCCCGCTCCCGCTTCTTCTTAAGCAGCTGGTTCATATCAAGCTTATCCGGTCCATTCATATTCTGCCCGTTTTCCGTTGCCGTTTTTTCATCTCTTCCCTGCTTTTTCTCTTTCTTCCAATCCTGCTTTTCCGCCTTTTGTGCCTTATCTTTTGTGATGCTTTCCGCTGTTTCGCTTTGCTCTGCGTCCTGCTTATCAGGAAGCGGTTTTTCTTCCGTACGGATTATGGTCTGTGCCTTCTTCTCCACATTTTTTGGCTGTCTCCGGCTTCTTTTTGCCTTCCCGGTTATTTTCTCCCAGAACCCCTTCCCATATCCCCACAGGTCAATGGAAAACCTTCTGATAATAATGTCCAGCAAAAACAGGAAAATCGCTAAAACCAGCAGCGGCACAGTAAGGGAAACCCTTGATTTTACCGTATTCTGGTTCTGCTTCCAGATATTGTCAGATAACGTAATCTCCTGTCCTGCCGCCTGCCTGACAAAGGATGCCAAATCTGTATCGCTGTCGGTAAACTGGTATTCCGCAGAATACTGGTTTGCGTAAGCCGTATTATAATTTTTCACAATCTCCTCACCGGACATTTTCCGGATGCTTACACTGTAAACGCCAACCTCTGACACGTCTAAATCTGTCCCAAAAACCCCCGGCTTTAACGCATCCAGAGATACTTCCTTTGCGTTTCCGTTCTCATCCGTTACCACTGCTTTTACTTTTGTGTCCTTGTCATAGTCCTTTGTCTGATAGGTGATAGATGCGGTATTGCCCTCTTTTGCCACCTCAAGGTCATCTTCTCCAAGCTCCGAATCCGAGATTACATAGTTAATGATATTGGACCAGAGCATCGGATAATTATCCCATGCCGCATACCGGGCGGTCCACTCATTGTTTCCGTCACTGTTCCATGCCACTGTCCTCCCCAGACCATACTGCCATGTACTGAGTACAGGGTCCTCCCGGTCTGATTCCAGTATCACATCTGCCGCCTGCTTTGCCGTTGCCGCCACATATCCGAGAAGTGCCGGACATCCGTCATCCATTACCCCCTCCAGTATCTCATTATTGCTTGCAATGGATGGATAAAATTCTTCATTAATCAGATACGTATTTGTGGATAGATAGACCTCCTGGGCAAAAATTCTTGGAATGGAATTGTTGACATCCGTATAATAAAATCTTCCTCCGCATTTTTCTGCGATATAGCGAAGGGTCTGCTGGTCAGACTCACTTCCCACTGCAACGGTAGATACCGTAATTCCCGCCTCATTTATCTGGTTCAAAAGACTGTCATACTTGTTAAAGCCATCCTGTCCGTCCGTCAACAGAATAATATGCTTAAGCTTTGCATCACTCTTTAAAATCTGTTCATATGCCTGCTGCAGGGCAGGATAAATGCTGGTGCCCCCTCCGTAGCCAATGGAACTGATATCTTCCTTAATCTGTTCCATGTCTTCTGCCTCTTTTATCGGCACAATCCAGTGATAGGTATCATCAAAAGCCAGTATTCCTATTTCATCACTGCTTCTCAGCTCAGATACCCCGGAAAGCGCTGCCTGTTTTGCCAAATCCAGACCTGTCACAGATGTATTTTCTTCTGACGGGCTGGTCATACTTCCCGACTGGTCAATAGCCATCGCCATTGCCATCTTCGGTATTTCCTTCTCTCCCTGCAAATCCATATCCACCGGAAGAAGCTCTTCTAGCACCGTATCCCGGTAACCTCCCAAGGCAAAGCTGTTCTCCCCGCCGATACAGATATAACCGCCGGCATAATCCTTTACATAGGACTGCAGGGCATTGACAAAGCCTTCCCGCAAATCATCATAGTGTACATCCAGTGTAATGACCGCCTTATACTGGTTAAGTCCTGACAGCGTAACAGGCGCCCCCTTCGGGGTAACCTTATCATAGTCAATATTGGCTGCGGTTAAAACCTTTTCAAATTCATTCCCTTCATCCGCTTTGCCCTCTATCAGCAGCACTCTCGGCTTCGCCTCAATCTCCGCAAAGGTCACATAGGTATTATTGACGGAGATGGTATCCTCCCGGGGCTCAATCACTGCCTTATACTGGGCAATCGTCCCCTCTTCCCCTACATCCTCAAAAACAAACTGGTTCTCCCCTTTCGTCAGATGAATATTCTGCTGGCCCTTGGTTATCCGTCCGGCATACAGGGAAAGCAGGGCATCTGTCTCCACATTGGAGGTTATGGATACGGTAACATTATAATGGTCGCCTGCGTGAATTACATTCGGTGCGGACAAACCGCTGATGTACACTTCACTATTTCCGCTGATGCTGTCCTCCATGGCGATGGATAAAAGCTCCACCTCACTGCCCTTTAATGTGGTTGCCGCAAGGCTCATGCTGCCCTCATTTTCACTTCCGTCCGTGATTAAAACCAACCGTTTCGTCACGCCCTCATCAAACATGGAACAGGCAGCTGTCACTGCCTTTTCAATATTGGTGGCAGCTGTAACCGGATTCACCGTAAACCCTGAAAACATTTTTTTATCGGAAAGAAACTGCTCTACCGCCGGAGCCTTTCCAAATGCCACAATTCCGAGAAGATTTTTATCCGGCATATCCTGTACAGTGTCCTTTAAATATTGTTCTACCTCTTCCAGATTGCCGGACATACTGTCCGAAACGTCCACCAGGAAAATGGTTTCACATTTCTTCTGTCTTTTGGACACAGATACCCCCGCCATTGCCAGAATAACCGCAAGCAATACCAGTAAACGGACTGCAAGAAATTGTTTCTTCTTCGTGGAATTTACCTGTTTCACATAGACAATCCACTCTGCTGCCAGCAGCAGGACAGCTAACAATAGCAACAGATTCCGTATCGCCCTGCCTCCGGTTTTCTTTTTACTCTGACTGCCTTCTATGGTCACACTGTCCACCGGTGTAACATTGGATTCCTCTGAAACCGGAAAATTGGAAATCTCCTTTTCCTCTGCGCCTGCTCCTAACAATGCCTCACTAAGCTGGGACATAAAGATTGGAAATTCTGTCTGCAGGGCAAAATCCGTATTATGGATATCAAAGCCCAGCACTCCCACATTGTGCCCCTCTGACACTCCATAATAGCCTGCAACTCCACCATCCCCTGTCTTCAAAAACGGAACTGCCCAGTCCGGAAGCTCATAGGTATATGCACTTGTAATTCCAAAGAAGTACTCTTCTATATATTCAGTCACCGGACTTTCCGCAAAATATAATACCGTATCGGTTTGCCGGGAATCCTTTGTTATATAGCCGGCATCGTAAAAATCCCTGTCATAGTTAAGAAACAGAAATGCAGCTTCCTTTGGAAATCTGCCGGTGTCAAACTCCTGTGGCAGAGAGATTCCGTCTAATACATATAAATCATAGGTATCTGCATCCTGCTCCAGCACACGGATATCCTCGGATTTGTAAACCGTCACGTTATCATCCAGGGACAATGCCTTCTCCAAAAATACATTTCCCTCTGACAGGAGCAGTACCTTTTTCTCTGCATCTGCTGTCACAGCAATACTCTGGCTGTTATCCGCAGTTAAGCTGTCCTTTCCGCTTAATTCCGCCTTTAAAATTGCACTGCCATCCCTTGCAATATTCTGTCCCTCAAAATATACCGTTTCACTCTCCCGGGGTTTTATTGTTACCGTCTGGACATCCACAATATCTGCATTCACATAGAGACTGACATCCTGCGTTACCTCTTCCTCTCCATAATTGGTAATCCTGCAGAGTGCCTCCACACCGTCCTCCCCGGCAGAATAGTTTACATAATCCAAGGAACAGTTGCCGCCCTCTGAATATACATCCTCCACAATAAGGGCAGCCTGTGTGTTGCTTTTTGTCCATTCGCCGCTGGAAAAATCCGTATCCGTATAACAGATAATCTGCACATTTTCCATATCTGCTATAACCGAGTTGACAACACCTGCTGCCCCATCCAGCGTTCCTGCTTCCAGGGTTTCCTCTATTTCGTTAAGGCGTTTCTTCAGCGTGGCCTTATCCCTGCCCTGGTAGACTACTGATGCTTCCGCGCCACAGGAAATCAGCGTAACCATGGTATCCTCACTTAACCAGTCAATCTCTTTCTCCGCCTCTTTGATACTGTGCTCTAACCGAGTGTCCTTTTCATCATAGAGGTACTGCATACTGGCACTGTTATCAATTACCAGCACCGTATTTTCCTGAACCAGCCCGCCCTTTTTCAGAACCGGTGCCATCAGTGCGAAAATAAGAAGCAGCATAAGAAGAATCTGCAAATACATTAAAATATTCTGTTTCAGTTTTTCAAAAGGAGTTTTTGCCTCCAGATTTTTGTATATCTCCTGCCACAGCATTGTGGAGGAAAATGGCTCGTCTTTGACCTTTTGCTTTAATAGATATAGTAAAATGATGACCGGCACCAGAACAAGAAATGCCAGCGGCCATAAATTCTGTACTGTCATAAAACTCCTCCTAATTGTTGGTTTTACTTACATTTTCTGCATAATTCCCGAAAATCCATGCAGCATTTCATAAAGTAAATCCCCGTCTGAACGGATAAAAATGTAATGTGCACCGTACTTTCCTGCAAGTCTCTGCAACCGGCTCCGCAAATCCTCCATCTGTTCCTTATATTTTTTAATGGTTGCATTGGACATGGTAATCTTAACACGTTCACTCGTTTCCATATCCAGAATATTGAGGGTTCCCTCATAATTTACATCCATTTCTTCCCTGGAAAGAATCTGTATCAGAACAACCGCCTGCTTTTTAAATGCCAGATATTTCATAGCATCTTCAATTCCCTCTCTGTCAAGGAAATCACTGATGATAACCGAAACACCTCCTGCCTGCACCTGCCGGGATAATATGGTTTTATTCAATGTCGTCTTCCCGTCAAAGGTAATGCGGTTCAAGTCATTTAATACATGGGAAAATGCAGCCCCGCCGGTTACTCCCTTTCCTCTGGTCAGGGAATTTTCCTTCATCTCATTGATATAAACACGGTCCAGATTGTTGAGGATAATATAGGAAAGTGCACCTGCCACCTGCAGCGCCATCTTTGATTTCGGCACTTCACCAAAGCACATGGAACGGCTGGTATCAATAAATATCTGAAAAATACCTTCCTTTTCCTCCATAAACTGCTTAATATACAATTTATCAGTGCGTCCATAGGCATTCCAGTCAATCCGCCGGATATCATCCCCCAGCATATACTCCCTGAAATCCGAAAATTCCACAGAGGAGCCTCTGGCACTGGATTTTCGTATACCGCTCATTCCCTGGCTCAGCCTCATATTCAGGCTCATTTTAAGCGTATTCAGTTTTTCAAAAAATCCCTTATCAAAGATTACTGATTCCATCCATACACCTTTCCGGCTTTACAGCTTTTGCCCTCTACACGGTCTTGATTCCGTCTATAATTTCTTTAATCACTGTATCTGCTGTCACTCCATCCGAAATTGCCTCAAAATTAAGCGCCAGACGATGCCTTAATGCCGGATAAGCCACAAACCGGATATCCTCAAAGGCGACATTGTATCTCCCCTCCATAAATGCCCTTGCCTTGGCTGTCTTTACAATTGCCTGTGCCGCACGGGGACTTGCTCCATTTTGAACATACTTTTTTGCTGCCTCCGGCGCATCCGGATGCTCCGGATGGGTTGCCACCACCATGGATAACGCATAATCCATCACTGCATCCGCAATGGGCATATCCCTTATTACAGTGCGGATTTCTATAATATCCTCACCATTCATTACAGGCATTAACTCTGTCTTCTGATTTGTAACCGTAATATCCATAATTTCCTTCAGCTCTTCCTTGCTTGGAAATTCCACTAACAGCTTAAAGAGAAAACGGTCAAGCTGTGCCTCCGGAAGGGGATAGGTGCCTTCATTTTCAATCGGATTCTGGGTTGCTAATACCATAAATGGCTTTGGCAGCTCGTAGGTGGTCTTACCTACTGTTACGGTTTTCTCCTGCATTGCCTCTAACAAAGCCGACTGGGTCTTCGGCGTGGCACGGTTAATTTCATCTGCCAGTACAATATTGGCAAATACCGGTCCCGGCTCAAACTGGAAAACATTATTGCCCTCCTCCTTGATAATCAGGTTGGTTCCCGTAACATCCGCCGGCATCAAGTCCGGTGTAAACTGGATTCTGGAAAAGCTGGTGGAAAGAACCTTTGAAACTGCCTTCACAAGCTCGGTTTTTCCAAGTCCCGGCACACCCTCTAACAA
>UQXF01000079.1 GCA_900544905.1 uncultured Clostridium sp. | reverse complement strand
GAAGTTGAGCCTAGTAGAAAGGTATGCACAGCTGCGTGCCCAGCGTTGATATTGTATATATTGCACAACGGTCAGTAACGAAAACAGAGTTTCGCAATTGCTTATCTTTACCTTTTCAGTCGATTATATAGCCGATTCCCTTTTTTGTCTTTACAAAATCCTCTAACCCAATCTCCTTTAATTTCTTCCGGATTCTGGTTATATTTACGGTCAACGTATTATCATCAATAAAATTTTCACTGTCCCACAGCTGCATCATAATGGTGTCACGGCTTACAATGCTTCCTGCATTCTCCATCAGAAGTGCCAGTATCTGAAATTCATTTTTTGAAAAATCTGTCTTCCTCCCCTGATAGCTCATGGCTGCATCCAGAAGATTAAGCATCGCTCCATTATGCTCAATCACATTGACCTGTCCCGCATAGGAATAGCTTCTTCTGATGATTGCTCCGATTTTCGCCGTCAGTACCGCCAAATCAAAGGGTTTTGCAATGAAATCGTCACCGCCCATGTCCATTGCCATGACAATATTCATATTATCGTCTGCAGAAGAAATAAACACAATGGGAATCTTAAACAGCTTCCGGATTTCGGCACACCAGTAAAAACCATTATAATAGGGCAGTGTGATATCCATCAGGATTAAATCCGGCGATACAGTGGTAACCTCTCCTAAGATATCCTGGAAATCTGAGGCAAGGGTAACCTTATATGCCCACTTTTCCAGATGGGATTTTATTTTTTCTCCAATCGTAGCATCATCCTCCACAATCAGAATTTTGTATTGTGCCTGATTCATGCTGTCAGTCCTCCTGTGATATTCCATCCATTTTGTCTATAAATCAAATGCCTACAAGCAGTCACCTGGCTCGCTGCCCGCTGAAATAAGCTCCCTGTCCACTTCCAATGTATCCTCTGTCACCCTGCATCCAAGACACAGCACCTTTACTCCCGCTGCCCTTGCCGCATCCAGCGCTTCTCCAAACTCCTTATGGGTCTCCACATTTGCCCTTACCTCATTGACCCCTTCCATCTGTATGACAAATGCCACATAGCACTGAAAACCCTCCTGTGCCGCCCCTGCCAGCTCCCTTAAATGCTTCACGCCCCGTTCAGTGGGTGCGTCCGGGAAATAGCCGATACCGTCAATCTCCAGGGTACAGCCCTTAACCTCCATTAAATACCGCTGTCCGTCCCGCTCCATATAGAAATCAATCCTGGAGGCTCCATAGGTATACTCCGGTTTTATATAAGTATATCCCTGTTTTTCCAGCCACTCCTTTACCACCTTATTGGGTGCCTGGCTGTCAATATTCACCCAGCCCAGGTTTTCTTTATATACTCCTATTAAATCATACTTTGTCTTACGGTTCGGATTATCGGAAATCTCAAGGATTACCTGAGCGTCCGGTAACAACAATTCCCTGCACCGCCCGGTATTCTTGACATGAACCGTCTCCAGCTTCCTTTCCACCCAGACCTTTGCTATGAAACGGTTGGGTCTGCTATGAAATTTACCATGGATAATATGTTTATATCTCATTTATCAATACCAATTTATTAGAAATTATCTGTCTGCTGCAACGGTTCAAGCCTGCACGCCGCACTTCTTACATACATCCTTAAGACAGCAGCTGTCACAATCCGGCTTCGTTCTTGCAGTGCAGACTGCCCTTCCATGATATACCAGCCTATGGCAGAAATCGCTTCCCTCCTCCGGTGGAATAATTTTCCACAGCGCCATCTCCACCTTTTTAGGCTCCTTTATTCCATCCACCAGACCCATACGGTTTACCAGACGGATACAATGGGTGTCTGTTACGATAGCCGGTTTGTTGAATACATCTCCCATAATCAGGTTAGCACTTTTTCTTCCCACTCCCGGCAATTCCAACAGCGCATCAAAATCATCCGGTACATTGCCGTCATATTTCTCCTGTAACATTTTCATACAGGCACTGATATCCCTTGCTTTGCTGTGTCCAAGACCACAGGGCTTCACAATTTTTTCAATCTCCTCAACAGGCGCCGCCGCCAATGCCTCTACGGTAGGGTATTTTTCATACAGCCCCTCCACAACGACATTTACTCTGGCATCTGTACACTGCGCCGCCAATCGCACGCTTACCAACAGCTTCCACGCATTGTCATAATCCAGTGTACAGCCTGCCTCCGGGTATTCCTCCTTTAACAGCTTAATAATATCGAGAGCTCTCTGCTTTTTTGTATATCCCATACTTTTCTCCTTTTTGTATCAAAATCAAAACCGCCAGATAATTGTTTTTACACATCTGCTTCAAAAAATAAGGTTTTACAATCACCTATTATAGAAGTATTATAAGCTTTCTTTCCAATCCCGGCAACTGTATATTTTCTCCAAACCCGCACACCAAAAAACACGGCTAATTCTAACCGTGATTAAAATTAACCGTGTTTTCTTTCATTCTCTTCATTATTCAGCACATAATTATGCCACAGCGGACCCCTGCCCTGTCCCAGGTTCAGCCCGGCAGCAATAGCACCTGTCACATAGTCCTTGGCATGCTTCACGCTTTCTTCCATGGAATATCCCTTCGCCAGAAATGTTGCAATAGCAGAGGACAGGGTACAGCCTGTTCCATGGGTATTGTCATTGTCAATCCGGTTTCCGGAAAACCATGTTACCTTTCCCTTCTGATAGAGTAAATCATCTGCTGTCTCCGATAAATGACCGCCCTTGACCAGCACCGCACCGTCATAATATGCCGCTATCTGCTCTGCCGCCTTTATCATATCCTCTTTTTCTTCAATGGAAATACCACTTAGCACCTCTGCCTCACTGATATTCGGAGTGATAATATCTGCCAGAGGAATCAGCCGCTCCTTCAGGGTTCGCACTGTCCGGTTCTCCATCAGCGAGCTTCCACTGGTTGCCACCATTACCGGGTCTGCCACAATATTTTTTGCCTGATACTGGATAAGCTTTTCACAGACCGCCTCCATTATATCAGGAGTGGCAATCATACCAAGCTTGACTGCCTCAGGACGGATATCCTGAAATACCGCATCCAGCTGGTCTTTGACCATCTGCACGGAGACTGCCTCCACACCCTCCACACCCTTCGTGTTCTGGGCAGTAATTGCGGTAATCGCAGTCATCCCATATTCTCCCAGACAGGTAATTGTCTTTAAATCAGCCTGGATTCCGGCTCCACCGCTGGAGTCAGAACCGGCAATGCTTAATACTGTATGCATTCCTATTTCCTTTCTCATCTCTTCCCTAAATGACTGTCTTCCTTCACAATCTGCTTCTGGTACTCCGATAACCACTGCGGCAGTCCACAAAGCCCCATCAGATACCCGTCGCAAACCTCTCTTATTTTATCTTGAAATGCTGCAGAAGATTCTTCATACACTCCCACCACCGTAAGCCCTGCTTTTTTGGCAGTCACCATGGAATGCAGCGAGTCCTCCACCATAACCAGCTCCCGGCAGGGTACACCAATGCGCCTTGCAACCTCTTCAAAATATTCTGTATAATTCTTGCTGAAGCCAATCTCCGTACAGGTATATATATCCTCAAAATATTCCCATACGCCAAGATTACATAATGCCCCCCTTACATTTTCTTCTTCGGAGGCTGTGGCAAGATACATACTATAGCCCTCTGCTGCCAGTTTCCTTATGGTCTCCGCCATACCTGGTTTTTCCCGGACCTTCCAGTACTTCTCCCTGATAAATTCTGCCACTCCGTCTGCCAGCTCCCTGGCAGACAACGTAATCTGCGGATATAATTCCTTCATATATGCACCAGCCTCCAAAAGGCTCATGGTTGCACAATCCTTATCCACCTCCGGCGGTGCATCAATTCCATGCCGCTCCAGCAAATAAAGATTTGCAGAATTTTCCCATATGGACATGGAATCAATTAAAACTCCGTCTACATCAAATATAATATTTTTCATCACTCTACAAGTTGTTTTGCTGTCTTTAATAATTTTTCGGTTTCTCCTTTTATATCCTTTGCTGCAAAAATGGCTGACACCACTGCAATACCGTCTACATGGGTTCCCTTTAAATCCAGTATATTGCCTGCGTGGATGCCGCCAATGGCAACCACCGGAATCGACACTGCATCACAGATTGCACGGAGGGTGTCAAGAGACACATCATCTGCATCCGGCTTTGTAGATGTGTTAAAGACAGAGCCAACACCCAGATAATCTGCGCCGTTCTTTTCTGCCTCCAATGCCTGCTCCACCGTCTGGGCAGACACTCCGATAAGCTTATCTGCTCCTAATATGGCTCTTGCCTCTATCAGTGCCTTATCACTTTGTCCGATATGCACACCGTCCGCATCAACCGCTTTTGCAATTTCCACCTCATCATTTACCACATAAGGTACATGATATTGGTCTGTTACCTTCTTAACCTCTTTTGCCAGTGCAAGAAATTCATCATATGGCAGCTCCTTTTCCCGAATCTGCATGAAGGTGGCACCACCCTCTAAGGCTTCTCTTACCACCTCCGGAAGGGTTCTCCCGGCTAACCACATGGAATCCGTTACTGCATAAAGGCACATGGCATCCTTGACTTCCTGTTCTGTATATGGTTTCAAGCTGTTCCCTTCTTTCTATAAGCGTTCTGTCTTTGCCCCGTCTTCCAGGGTCTTCCCATCCAGGGTACTCATGGCATCAATTAAATGCATACGCAGGCTGGAGGTTCCACTCCCCTCTGCCTCTACCTTCCTGGCAGCGATTTCTCCGCAAAGCCCCTCTGCCGCAATAGCCGCAACCACTGCATTTATCCTGTTCTCCGGATTCGCTGCAACATACCCCGCAATAACACCGTCTAACATACAGCCGGTTCCTGTAATCTTAGACATGGCAGCTACACCATTGCGGACAGCATATGCATTTTCTGCATCGGCAATCACGTCAATGGCACCGGTAATCGCAATAATAGCACCGGTGGTTTTACTCAGTTCCTTCGCAAATGCCGCCGTCTCTGCAAGATTATCGTCTGTCACAACATCCGCAACATCTGCATCCACACCCTTAGTGGAACCGCTGCCGGAATACACAGTCTTTATTTCCGAAATATTGCCACGGATAACTGAAAATTTTACCTCTTTTAACAGCCGGAATGTGGTTTCTGTACGAAGCCTGGAAGCGCCTGCTCCAACCGGGTCTAAAATAACAGGATGCCCTGTCTCGTTAGCCTTCTTTCCCGCTGCAATCATGGATTCAATGGTGTTTTTATTCAGAGTTCCGATATTGATGACCGTTGCATTACAGATAGAGGTAATGTCCTCCACATCTAAAATCTCATCACTCATAATCGGAGAGCCGCCACAGGCAAGCATCATGTTTGCCACATCATTTACCGTAACATAGTTTGTGATAAAATGTACCAATGGAACATTTTTTCTGACATTTTCTAAAATTGTTTTCATATTCTGTTTCCTTCTTTCCTTAATATTAAAGAGAACATAAACAGGTAATATCTGCTTTTCCGCCATGCCCATCTCGTCTCCACTTCGTTTCGACTCGATGGAGGGCTGCGCCCTATATAGCAATCTTTACAGACCGGCTTTTGTAAGCAAGCTTACAACGCCGGTCTGTAAAGATTGCTATGCATGGCTTGGCTTAATCCATGATGTCAACATCCTCGCCCCGGAGAATCTTATTAATATTTCTTACTGCACACATCTTTCCACACATAGTACAGGTGTCCTCCCGCTCTGGTGTGGACTGTGCCCGGTATGTCCTTGCCTTTTCCCCGTCCATGGCAAGCTCAAACTGCTTTTCCCAGTCAAGCTCCCGGCGGGCTTCACTCATCTGGTAATCCCAGTCCTTTGCTCCTGGAACTCCCTTTGCAATGTCCGCCGCATGGGCAGCAATTTTAGAGGCAATGATTCCCTCCTTTACATCCTCAACCGTTGGCAGGCGTAAATGCTCTGCCGGTGTAACATAGCACAGGAAGGACGCTCCGTAGGTTGCCGCAATGGCTCCGCCAATCGCTGCCGTAATATGGTCATACCCCGGAGCCACATCTGTAACCAGTGGCCCTAACACATAAAATGGAGCACCCTTGCAGATAGTCTGCTCAATCTCCATATTGGCGCGAATCTGGTTAAGCGGCATATGCCCCGGTCCTTCAATCATAACCTGTACATTTCTATCCCAAGCCCTCTGGGTCAGTTCTCCAAGGGTTACCAGTTCCTCAATCTGGGAAATATCCCCGGCGTCTTCAATACTGCCCGGACGGCAGGCGTCTCCAAGGCTCAGAGTCACATCATACTCATTACAGATATCTAAAATCTCGTCATAGTATTCATAAAACGGATTTTCATTTCCGGTTAATTCCATCCATGCAAAAATGATGGAACCTCCTCTGGATACAATATTCGTATGGCGTTTTGCCTTTTTAAACCGCTCCGCAGTTGCCTTATTGATACCACAATGGATTGTCATGAAATCCACGCCATCCTCGGCATGCATTTTGACAATATCAATCCACTGTCTTGCGGTAATGGTTTTCAACGCCTTGTTGTAATATACCACTGCATCATAAATCGGAACCGTACCGATAATGGCGCTGCACTCTCTGGTTAATTTTGTCCGGAATTTGCGTGTGTCGCCAAAGGAACTCAAATCCATAATGGATTCCGCTCCCAGGCGGATGGATTCCTTTACCTTCTCCATCTCCACATCCAAATCGAGACAGTCCTTTGAAGTGCCCAGATTTACATTAATCTTGGTCTTAAGCTTTGTTCCGATTCCATATGGTTTTAAACAGGTATGGTTCTTATTTGCAGGAATTGCCACCTGTCCCTTTGCCACCAGGTCTCGGATATCCTCCACCGAAATGTTTTCGTACTCCGCAACCGCTTTCATTTCCTTCGTAATAATGCCCTTTTTGGCGGCATCCATCTGTGTTGTATAATCCATTGCTATACCTTCCTTTCTGATTAATCCGCTTGGTGTTTCGACCTCAAAAAAGGTCACCGAACCTTTTTCTCATATGCCCGGCAACGTGAAAAAGCTCCCTGCTTTTACAAGGAGCTTCTCAAAATAACTAAATTATACACATACATTTTGAATCCCTACGTTAGCATTACCTAAATCAGGTTGCGGGTCGAAGTTGATGACTTCCTCTCAGCCTGCTGCACAAGCTCCCCGTTCATATTCAGTTCCCGATAAGTGTAGCATAATTTACATAAAATAACAATACCAAACCCGAAATGTGTCTTTTCTTTTTATTGTAACGCCTGCTCCCAGGAGGTTTTTTCCGGCCAGCCGGTGGTATCAAAGCCTTTCCGAATCTGTTCACAGATATATTTTAATTTTGCCTGCAGCCTGGAACCTTCAATATATTTTCTTCTTACATCCGCTGCGTCCAGCATGGCATATTCCACAATCCTCGCCCGGTCCTCCCCCGGAAAGCTCTTGGAATATACATCAACAAAATAAGCCTCATGCTCCGTGTCCGCTACCGTGTAATCAAAATTATAATTGTCACAGTTATCCCGGTAGCTATAGTCATATGCAAAGCCCTCCGGATTCAGGCTATCCCACAACTCAGAGTCAAAAAAAGCCCCTTCACTGTAATTCATACCACCTTCAATAGCATGAAATATTTCATGATATATTGTATTTTCCAAATCCTCAAAGCTGTTTACATCCAACACAAGAAAAGAAACTCCGTCCAGAGTATTCTGAACCCCAATAGAATCAATTCCTTCCTCATCAATTGGTGTAATCCCGCCAGACAGATAAATGTGCAGCTTACTGCCGGCATTTTCCACTTGGCCCAGCTGTTCCAGCATTCCTTCCGGATATTTCCTCAGCGCCTTCTCCAATAAATCCAGCATTTTTTCAATCCGGATTACATTGTTTGTCACTTTATAGTCATAGATATCTTTCGGACAACTCTCAATTTCTTCCCCGAAGTATATTTCCACTCCGTTTTCTTTTCCGATTTTTTCAGCCCGTTCTTTCAAAAATGCCAGAGTCTCTTTATCCGGATTAGACGAATCCTGCCACTGATAGAGATAATTTTTTTCATCCTGGGTCTTACTGCTCTCCTTCGTCAAATCCCATACCAGCCAGCGTTTTCCAGTTCCCTCAATACAACAGATAATACACTCCGCTTCTTCGAGATATAACGTCCGGCAACTCCCAAAATAACTGTCTTCATCCCGAATATAATAAAAATCCATTGCATACTGGCGCTTACCCGTCTCCAGATTATACTGGTTTACTGTAAACATTGTAACCTTCTGTCCTTCTTCGACAGGCATCTCCAGCTGCTTCTCCTCTGCCAGAATACGGTATGCTTCACCGGCATCCTCAGTAACCATACTGCTGACTACTGATTTTGACGAAAGGTCTGTTACCACCTGCTGGTATTCTCCATACTCCTTTAAAGCTAATACCCGGGGCGTTTGCCCATTTACCTCCCCATACAGAATTTCCAAAAGTCCCTCCTCGAAATGACGCAGCAGATAGAAATCCTCCTCACACTCAATGCCAGCTATTTCCGCCTCGTCCCGATACAAAATACTTCCTGTAGAAAGCTCCCGCACCTCATACACTATGTCCTCTGGTTCCGTCCGGACATAACATAATGCAAGGCAGGTGTCCTGATTGAGAAGCCCGAGCACTCTGCCAAACTCTACACGATTTATATCTGCAAAAATCTTAGTCTTCTTTCCTGTGTCTGTCTGGTATTGGTAAATGCAGCCATCTCCATAATCAAGGAAATAGAAATATTTGTGATTTTTAGCCGCCACAATATTATCGGTCTGTACCCCCTCAAAGGAAAACCGTTTCAGCTCCAGTAAATTTTCATCAAATACCATAAACTCATTTGTCTCCAGATTCAGCACCTCTAACTGATTTCCATCATTTATCCAGATTTTATCCCCATCATACACACCTGCCGGTAAATCAACAGAAGCCGTAATCTCCATGGTAAGAGGATTAACCAGATAAAGATTTATCCGGGAAGAACCATTATCCATAATTACTGCAAATTTATTTCCATAGGGCTTCATGCCAACAACCCATGAATCCGGATTGGATAATTCATCCATGGACAGCTCATACAGATTGTCCGTTTCTTCTATCAGATAATTCTTGATTATCCAGTTCTTTGCAGCAATACTATATTCAGATAATTCTTTTAAGGGAATCTCGTTTTCATTATCTTCAGGCTTATCCTCTCTCCCAGCAGATGATGTGCTTTCGGATACTGCTGTCTGCTCCGGCATTGGAACATTACACCCCGTCATCATCAAAATACATCCAAACACCAGCCATCCAGAAAGCAGAGCCTTTCCCAGTACCGTTTTCTGACAAGCCCTCCTGCATCCATCCATTTTTTCCCCTCCCATCCTTTTAATAATATACGAAAAGGACTGCTGCCCTAAAAAATGCTTCCCGCAACAATCCTTTTTATATCTTTATCGCATTATCGTTATTTTACACAGCTTTGTCTACTGCCTGATTATTCCTCCTCTGTATCAGAAGAATCATCAATCTCTACATCCAGCGTATCCCCGTCGGAGCCATTCTCAAGCTGGATACCTTCCTCCGGTGAATCCTGTTCTTCTCCATCCTCCAATGTTTCTTCCGCTCCGTCTGAAACTCCATCTTCTTCATTATACATATCTTCCTGCTGTTCTAACAGATATTCTTCCTCAGAAATTTCTTTATATTCAGCATTTTCATAGAGCAAATCCATTACCTTTTCATAAATCAGTTCATATCCAATCTCATCATCGGAATAATCAGCTGAAAATGCATCCTCGCTCTCATACCCATAATCGGCATATACCTCTTTGATAAAATCTGCAATTTCCTGTTCTGTACAGTCAATTTTCTCCGCCTGCGCAATGGCTCCGATAACTATCTCATATTGAACATTTTCCTCGATTTCCTGCTTCTGTGTTTCCTCGTCCAGTCCGAACATATCCAGATAATCCTGTAATTCCATTCCATACATGGAAGCATAATACTCATTACTGCTGTCATAGTTCTCCTTACATTCATCATATAATTCCTGTGGATACCCGTCAAATTCAGAATTATCTATAAGATATGCCATAATTTCCTCTGCAGCAGCATATTTGTATTCCTCTTCCTTGGATTCCTGCAGGTCCTTCTTAACCGCTTCCTCATATTCTTCCATGGTTTCAAAATCTGTGTTCTCTTTCACAAATTCCTCATTATATTCCGGAACATTTTCCACACTGATTTCGTTCAATGTTACCTTAACAGAAAGCTTCTTTCCTACATCTTCCTCCTCGGCATACTCATCCGTCAGACTCACCTCCACGGTCTTGTCTTCTCCTGTCTTCATGCCCACCAAAGCCTCTTCTACCTCAGGATAAATATACCCTTCCCCAACCAGGATATCTTCTCCTTCGCCGGAATAGTCTTCTGCTTCCTCGCCGTCCAGCGTTGCCGCATAGTCAATATTGGCATAATCCCCGGTTTCAATGCCACGGTTCGTCACCACATCATAGGTAACGTAATCATATAAATTTTCCTCAATCTGTCCCTGTACATCATCCTCTGTAACGTCAAATTTTACCCTGGTTGCCTCTACCCCCTTGTAATTACAGAGCTTTACATATTTGGAATATTTTACGTCCAGCAGGTATTCGGAGGATGTATTGCCGCACCCGCTTAATAATCCCGCCATCATAACAACAGTCAGTCCCAACGCTAATGTTTTTTTCATTCATTTTCTCCTTTATCCTAAATATAGCATTTCACGATTCCATGCCTGCGCAACTATAATAAATATCTCTATGAGAGTACCATGCTTTTGTGAAAATGTAAAGAAATTCATTTCTACGGCAGAGTATGTCCCGCTGCCTGATACAGCTCATACCATTCCTTCCGGCTTAAATGAACGTGAACCGCAGTACATAACTCTTTTAAATGCTCCACATTCATCGTTCCCGCAATCACCTGGATATTCGCCGGATGCCGCAAAATCCACGCCACCGCAACTGCTGTCTTTGTCACGCCAAAGGTCTTTGCCAGCCGGTCTAATATTTCATTTAATTCCGGAAATTTCTCATTATCCACAAAACTCCCTTCAAAAAACCCGTATTGTAACGGCGACCATGCCTGGACTGTAATTCCCTTGACCCGGCAGTAATCCAGCACTGCCATATCCCGCATGATGCCACCCTCAGACAGGGTGTTCGTTTCCATTCCCTGTGCCACCATTCCCGCATGCATTAAACCAAACTGCAGCTGGTTCACCATTATGGGTTTCCTGCATGCCGTCTGCAGCAGCTCAAGCTGTGCAGAATTGAAATTGCTGACTCCGAACTGCCTTACCTTTCCGCTCTTTTCCAGCTGCTGAAAGGCTTCTGCCACCTCATTTTCATCCATCAGCGCATCTGGTCTGTGGAGCAGAAGCATATCAATGCAGTCAACCTGCAGGCGTTTTAAGCTGTCCTCTACCGATGCGATAATATATGCTTTTGACAAGTCATAATATCCGTCACGGATGCCGCATTTTGTCTGAATCCGCATTCTTTCTCTCATGCCCTTGTTTTCTGCCAGCACCCTGCCAAAAATCTCTTCACTTCTGCCCTGCCCATAGATATCTGCGTGGTCAAAAAGGGTGATTCCCTGCTCTAATGCCACATTCACAAGCTTCGCCGCCTCCTGCACGGAGAGCGATTCCATCCGCATGCATCCAAGAGCAATACGGCTGGCATCCATATCCGACTTGCCCAGATTCATTGCCATTGGTCCCCCCAATGGCTCGATTCCGGTCTTCTCATAGCCGATTCTGTTTGCCATACGGATTAAAAGCGTCCGATGGGTTTTCGTAACATGATAATAAATATTTTCCACCCGTGCTGCAAACTTTTCAGTAGAAAACTGCTCTACACTCTCTGTGGCATTTTTCTGGTAATCTATCCCCTTTTCCCATAATACCTGGTTAATGCCATAAATGAAAGAATCTTCATCGCTAAATTCATAGCCGTTGACTCCCTGATAAAGAACACCATCTAGACACGGGTCCTTTCTTGCCACTACCGGAAGCCCTGACGCCAAAGCTTCTATATAAGTAAGTCCCTGCGTTTCACTGGTGGATGCGGAAACAAAAACATCTGCCAGCTGATAGTAATGGGTAATCTCGTCCCAGGGCTTTGCACCCGCAAATATCATCTGTTTGCGGTGCTTTAATCCCTTCGCATTTTTTTCCAGCGCACTGCGGTATGGTCCATCTCCCACTACCAAAAATGTCACATTGGTGTAAGAATCCATATAATGATTCAGATATTTCATAACCTCATCAATATTTTTCTCCTGGGAAACACGTCCTAAATAAAGAACGACTTTATTTTCCTTTGGAATGCCAAGGGCGCTTTTTAATTTATTTTTCTGGGCATCATTGTCCCGGATGCAGAAGCGGCTTAAATCAATTCCCGTAGGAATTACATTAATATCCTGCTTTACCCCATAACGGTGCATCAGCTCCTCTACCTTTTTTGTCGGAACTATCAGCTCCTCTGCACCCCTTACACTGAATTTGCTGTACAGCTTGGCAAGCTTTTTGGCACGGTCCCCATTGGAAATATATTTTTTAATGTAATGGGTATAATCTTCATAAATGGTATGGTAGGTGTGTACTACCGGAATGAACAGCTCATGCGCCATGATTCTTCCAAACATACCGATTGCAAACTCCGTATTGGTATGAATAATATCCAGCTTCATTTTATGAATTTTCACAGCAATCTTAGGATGATAAAATAAACCAATTCTTCGTTCCGGCACAAAGGAACAAGCCTTTGACGGAACACGCAGCACGCCTTTTTCATTGGCTGGCGCCCCCGGTGTTTTTGTCGTAATCACATAGACATTATGTCCTTTTTTTTCTAATTCTTTTTTTAATAAGAAAACCGAATTGGCAACCCCGTTCAGCTCCGGGTAATAGGTGTCGGTAAACAATCCAATATTCATAGTAAATAACTCCTTTATCAATCAAGAGAAAATGCTTCTATATCTTCCTTTGCAGCCTCTAAGCATTCCTTCATTTTTGGCGAAAGCTCCCCACACTCCCCGTTCATCAGCATATAATATGCCTTTTCCTTGGAACAAACCTCCCTGTTGGTTGAGGAATTAACCAGTATATCGTACATATCCGCCAGGGCAACCAGTTGGGCTTCCACAGGAATCCGGCTGTTTTTTATTCCCCTGGGATATCCTGTGCCATCATGCTTTTCATGATGGTACAGACAGACATTACAGCAGATGCGGCTGTATTCCTCCGATTCAAATTCCGTCATTACCTTCATTATCTGACTGCCCTTTATAGTGTGTTCCTTCAACATCTCCATCTCTGTATCCGAAAGTCTTCCCGGTCTGGAAATAATAGCGTCTGGCATTGTAATTTTCCCCACATCATGCATCTGCGCCGCCCTGACAATCATATTAACCTTTTCCGGCGTCATTCGGGACTTCGGGAAAACCCTTGCATAATGTTCTGCCAGAATTCTGGTATACCCCTGTACATACCGGACATGCTCTACAGATTCTGCATTCCGGTAATTGATAATATCCCGTAAAACCTCCACCAGATGCTCATGGTGTTCCTTTAATCTGGTATTTTGTTTGTTAAGTTCCGAAGTCTGTGTTTCTACCATTTCCTCTAAATGGTTTTTATGACGGTACAGCTCAATTAAATTATTTACCCGCTGTACCACAATATGATGCTTAAAAGGCTTGAAAATAACATCACTTGCTCCGAGGGCATACCCCCGTTCCATGGCGTCTCCATCCTCATCGCTGGTAATCAGTATAACAGGAATCCGGGACATCCAGCCCCGCTCTCTCATATATTTCATCACTTCATAGCCATCCATAACCGGCATCTTAATATCTAAAAGCACCATCTCAATCTGGTCTCTGTTTTTCTCCAAATAATCTATACAAATTTTTCCGTTCTCTGCTTCAGCAATCTCATACGCCTGTTCAAACATTTGTCTCAAGAGAGCACGGTTCATCTCTACATCTTCAACAATCAAAACTGTATTTCCATTTTTCATGTCTATACCTCTTTGCAAATGTATTCCATTGTATCCTCATATAATTTTATAAAATGCTGTTGTATGCCTGCATCCGGCAGCTTCCCATCCCTCAGAAGCTCCACAATACCGCACAATTCTTCATAAAGCCGGGACAATGCCAGATTCGCTATAATTCCCTTCAGCCGGTGTGCCCAGTCAAAAGCGGCTTCCGCATTCTTTTCCTTTAATGCCTCCAGCATCGAATAATAGGCTTCTTCCTCCGGTAACTGCCTCAAAAAATGACGAAACATCTCCTCATTGTCCATAAACCGTTCCATGGCTCCGTCAACATCAATTCCATCATCCTGTAATTCCTGCAATGTTTTCATTATAACATCTCCTGAAGACCTCTACTTAAAAGTCTCCTCTGCCTGTTTCTTTGCCGCCTCAATCTCCGCCTGCTTCTTTGCCTCGTCCTGTGCGGCTTCCCTGTTCAGTCGGTCAATAATCTCCTGTGCCCGGCGCATCTCCTCTTCCTTTCTGCGTTCTTCCTCTTCCCTGTCCGATGCTTCCATTGCCGCCTTGCCTGCCTCAATAAATGCATTTACATCTACTTTGTTGGCATTCATTATGGAAGCAATCCGCTCCTGTTCCTGCGCTCTCTGTCTTCCTTCTTCTATTTCTTTAAGACGTTGTTTTTCTTTTTCCTGGTTAATACGGTTCAATACCTCCAATGGATTCCCGCCATCCGGAGACTGTACTTTTGCTGTTTCCGGAACAGCCTCGTCTACAGTATGTACCGTGTTACCGGCAGTACTTCCGTTAACCGGTGCATTGACAGCCAAAGTCTCTGGAACTGCCTCCCGGTTATCTCCGGTCACATACCGCTCTGTCTTATTTGACGCATTATTGTTAATTCTAAGTACCGGCAAAACCACCAACTGCCACCATTTAATTAAATTTCCCTTTACCCTGCCAAAAAAACCACTGCTCATAAGATAGACCTCTCACTTTATAATCGTTAGTATTGTAACACAAAGCATGAAAAAAAAGAAGATGATTTCACAGGATTTCCTCATCCCCTGTTAATGTAATTAAGTCCTCACTAATATCCTTGTCCGTCTTTAAATTATTATAATACCAGAAATAATATGTTTTTCCAAAACATTCGTATTCTATTATCCTATCCGGCTTTTGTCCATCAATCTGCAAATTATATATACTTTCTCCCTCCGAAAAACAATCCTCACAGATATCACCATATGCAACAGGCATGGCATTTTCATCATTTTCATTGGAATAATTGATAAAATTTCCCACCGACAGAATTGTCTTATAATAAACCTCTTCCCGTGCTGTTCGTATATATTCCTCATTCAACTGCCTGTTCATGCTCATCGGACTTCTCAATTCTACTTCTACATTGACCAGACCATATTTTTCACGATTATCCTGTTCAATCACCCTGAAATTAGCATAAATAAATGATTCTTCCTGCGCTCCAACTGCCCGGTAGTAAATTACCAGAAAGTCATCCTTGTGCATTCGGAAGATTTCCTCGTCTATCTCACACTGATAAGAGGCTAATTGTCCTCTTTTGCGCAACAGCGCATCCTCCACCGTATTCTCGAAATCAGAAGCTGTCAAATCGTCACCAGTTACCTGCTTCTGAAAATCCGCCATATTAAAATCACCAGCCCTGTCCTGAACAAGCCAGATATTCACCAGGCTTAAAAAGGTAAAGGCAAGCATAGTCAGACATATTGTATTCAAAATCCCCAATACTCTTTTTGTTTTTTCACTAATTTGCAGTCTCTTCATCTTGTTGTTCCTCTCCCATAAAATCTATTCTGAATATCTAAATTTTATCATTCACCGGAAATACTTTCAATT
>UQXF01000078.1 GCA_900544905.1 uncultured Clostridium sp. | reverse complement strand
TAAGAGACAGGTATTATATAGAAATTAGAGAAAATCACAAGGGGTTTTTCCTGGAGAAGTTAATTTTTTTAAGAAAAATTAAGTAGCTTTTTTTGGTATCCTGTTGTATAGTAGTTACGTTGTACATTGACAACTGAATATGGTTACATTTCAGATACGTGATTCTATGAACAGAATTGCAGACATTGAATTTCTCTTCTAGCGCCATGCACCTGCGAAAGAGCTTTTGGCAGGTTAACGAGGAAAAGGGTTATCGAAAATTCGGCGGACGCCCTTTCGTACCTTCCCAGTGCGAGACGTACCGGCAAATATGCGGGAGACTGCAAAACAAATTCGGTATGATGGGAACATGATTAAAAAATGATTGAACTTAAAATATACTGAAAGAAGAGGTAATTTATATGTGTGGAATTATTGGTTATATAGGAAATGAAAATGTAAAAGAGGTCTTACTGGATGGTCTGGAGCTTTTAGAGTACAGAGGTTACGATAGTGCCGGTATTGCGGTGAGGGATAGTGTGACAGCAAAAACAGATGTGTATAAATGCGCTGGAAGAGTCAGCGATTTAAGGAAAATCTGTGGTTCGGATAATGGTCTGTCCACTTGTGGAATCGGGCATACCAGATGGGCAACCCACGGCGGTGTCAGTGATGAAAATGCACATCCGCACCAGTGTGGGAAGGTAACGCTGGTTCACAACGGAATTATTGAAAATTACCGGGAACTGATTGCGGAGTATCATTTAAAGGATGTTTTGTGCTCCGAGACGGATACGGAGGTGGCTGCGGCATTATTGGACTACTACTATGAGGGAAATCCGAGGGAAGCTATTAAAAAGACAGTGGAAAAGCTAAATGGAACCTTTGCGCTGGTTATCCTGTTTGCCGACCAGCCGGAGGTTATCTATTCGGTCAGAAATGTCAGTCCCATTGTGGCAGCTGTGTGTGAGAAGGGTACAATGCTGGCATCGGATTTAACCGCATTATGCCGTTTTACCGACCGTTATTTTGTTGTGCCTGAATATCACATTTTAGAGCTTAAAAGGGATGCTTTTCTTCTGACGGATTTAGACGGAAACGAGGCAGAACCGGAAATTTTGATTGTTGACTGGCAGGTAAACAGTGCGGGAAAAAACGGGTATCCGTTTTATATGGAAAAGGAAATTATGGAGCAGCCGGAGGCAATCCGGAATACGATTTCTGATAAAACCCAAAACGGACTGCCGGATTTTACAAAGGACGGAATACCGGATGAACTGTTTTTAAATTGCAAGAGAATCTGCGTGACAGCCTGTGGTACGGCGATGCATGTGGGGCTGGTGGCAAAAGCGCTGGTAAAATCCATTCTGCGTATGCACATTGATGTGGAGCTGGCTTCGGAGTTTATGTATGGAAATCCGGTTATGGATGAGGATACCCTGGTTATTGCCGTGTCCCAGTCCGGTGAGACCATAGATACATTAGAGGCGGTAAAGTATGCGAAACGCCAGGGGGCAAAATGTCTTTCAATCATTAATGTGAGAGGTTCTTCCATTGCAAGGGAAAGCGATTATGTATTATACACAAATGCAGGACCGGAAATTGCGGTTGCCAGTACAAAGGCTTATACGACGCAGCTTTCTGTTTTTTATCTTGTCATTGCAAAAATGGCATTATTGCGGGGAAACTATACAGCAGGACAGGTAAAGAACTTTGTAAGTGAGCTGGAGCGTGTCCCGGAAGTGATGAAAAACGTTCTGGAAAAGAGAAAGGATATCCATGTGCTTGCGAGACAGGTTTTGGATGCCAGAGATTTATTTATGATTGGCAGAGGACTGGATTATGCCATACTCTTAGAAGGCTCTTTAAAGCTGAAGGAGGTGTCTTATATTCATTCTGAAGCCTATGCCTCCGGTGAGCTGAAACACGGACCGATTGCGCTGATTACGGAGGAGACACCGGTGGTAGCGGCTGTTACCCAGAGAAATCTACTTTCAAAGGAGCTGTCCAATATTAAGGAAGTAAGAGCCAGGGGTGCAAATGTTGTACTTTTTATAAAGGAAGAACTGGCAGGAGATTTCAGTCAGGAATATGAGTTGATTGCATTGCCGGATATGGAGGATGCATTTATGGTATTTCCGGCTTCTGTGGCATTGCAGCTATTTGCCTATTATGTATCTGCGGACAAAGGCTTTGATGTGGATAAGCCGAGAAACCTGGCAAAGGTAGTGACGGTTGAGTAACAGATGAAGGAAATTTAGTGTCTGCAAAATGAGGTAGAAGGACGAATCTGAAATGTGGTATATTCAATGGAAAGCATAGGAGGGAATGTATGAAATTTGCAATTTTGGCACCGGGAAAAATCGCCCAAAGCATGGCAGAAGCAGTAGTGGGAATACAAAAAATGAATAGAGAATATGTATCAGAAAAAGCTGAGATAGTGCAAGAGAAAGCAGGAAAAACACAGATAGAGCTTTACGCAGTTGCGTCCAGAAATTATGAACGGGCAAAGGCGTTTACCGCTCAGTGGGGGTTTGAAAAAGCTTACGGCTCTTATGAGGAAATGCTGGAGGATGAAGCGGTAGAGCTTGTGTACGTTGCTTCTCCCCACTCCCATCACTACCAGCATGCTAAAATGTGTTTAGAACACGGTAAAAATGTTCTGGTGGAAAAGGCATTTACGGTAAACGCAAAGCAGGCTGAGGAATTGATAAACCTTGCAAGGGAAAAGAAGCTTTTGTTGGCGGAGGCAATCTGGACAAGGTATATGCCAAGCCGGAATATGATTGATGATATAATAGCCAGCGGAATAATTGGCGAACCGGTTTCGCTGACTGCAAATCTGGGGTACGCAATGAAGCATAAGGAACGCCTGCAAAAGCCAGAGCTGGCAGGCGGTGCATTGCTGGATGTAGGGGTATATCCCATTAATTTTGCCATGATGGTATTTCATAAGGAAATAGAGAAGGTAGACACTTCGGTAGTGATGTCTCCGGAGGGAGTGGACTGGGTAAACAGTATGACCCTGACCTTTGAAGATGGAAAAATGGCGGTTCTTCACAGCAGTATGCTGTCACCGACGGACCGTTTAGGCGTCATTTATGGAGAGAAGGGATATATTGAAGTACAAAATATCAATAACTGCGAGGAAATCCGGGTGTTTGACACCAATCATCAGATGCTTGTCTGTCATAAGGTACCAGAGCAGATTAATGGGTATGAATATGAGGTTCTTTCCTGTATTAAGGCAATGGAAGAAGGGAAAGTGGAATGTGAAGAGATGCCCCATAGTGAGACTTTGCGGGTAATGCAGCTGTTAGATGCAATCAGGGAAAAATGGGGGATGAAATATCCCTGTGAGTGAGAATAAGAAAGGTCTAGCCGGATAAGGATGAAGTGTAAATACAAAAGGGGTTGGATTAGATGAGAATAGATTTTGTTTGGACAGATGGCTCTGATGAAGCATTTAAGGACTTTTATAAAGTTACTGAAAATTACTATAGCCAGTTGGTTGGTGGAATACAGAATAGAAAAGGCTTTGTACCATACAACATCCTGAAAGATATTCATGATGTTCTAATTGCTTATGAAGATGGTGTCCCTGTGGCTTGTGGAAGTTTTAAAGAATATGATAAGGAAGACGCTGAAATAAAGCGTGTGTGGGTAAATGAAGACTGTCGTGGAAAGCATATAGCCAAATCTATAATGGAGCAGATTGAAGAAAGGGCTAAAAGTCAGGGATATAAACGAGCCATATTACAGACTAGAGAAATAATGACAGATGCAGTTGGCTTGTATACGAAACTTGGATACCATAGAATTGCTAATTATCCTCCATATAATCATTTAGATGGGGCAGTGTGCTTTGCAAAGGAACTGTAGCTTCTTTCCCTAACATGCGAATGTAACCTCAAAAACCAGGGAATACTGTAGGCAATAAGGAGGAATCCATGTTGCCACAGCAAATGAATTATAATTCCGACAACCGAATCTATCTCTGTATTGATTTAAAGTCCTTTTATGCATCTGTAGAATGTGTAGAGCGGGGACTGGACCCACTTACCACCAATCTTGTGGTGGCAGACCCGGACCGCACGGACCGGACAATCTGTCTTGCAGTTTCACCCTCTATGAAAGCGCTGGGAGTCAAAAACCGGTGCAGGGTCTATCAAATACCAGCTAATATTCCATATATCATGGCAGTTCTGAGAATGAAATTATATATTGACTATTCAGCCCGCATTTATGCTATCTATTTAAAATATATTGCCAAAGAGGATATCCATGTGTATTCCATTGATGAGGTATTTATGGATGTGACGGATTATCTGTTTATGTACCGGCTGACTGCCAGGGAGCTGGCGTTAAGGATTATGCAGGATGTATTGGAAAGTACAGGTATTACCGCAGTCTGTGGAATTGGAACCAATCTGTATCTTGCGAAGGCTGCCCTGGATATCACGGCGAAGCATGTTAAAGAGCATATCGGAATGCTGGACGAGGAAAAGTACCGAAAGACGTTATGGGATTACAGACCTCTTACTGACTTCTGGCGGGTAGGGGCAGGAACTGAAAAAAGACTCAACGGCGTAGGGATTCATACAATGAAAGAGCTTGCACAGGCAGATGAGAAAATGCTGTACCGCCTGTTTGGGGTAGATGCAGAGCTTTTGATTGACCACGCCTGGGGTAGAGAACCAGTGACAATGGCAGATATTAAATCCTATAAACCGAAGAAAAATTCCCTTTCCAGTGGACAGGTGCTGGCGCATGATTATTCTTATAGGGATGGAAGGCTGATTGTCCGGGAAATGGCGGATATGCTGGTGCTGGATTTGGTGGATAAAGGACTTGTTACCGATTCTATCACTCTGCATATTGGATATAATTATGCACTTAATCTTGCTCCAGCGCATGGAACGGTTACCATGCCCGCCAATACCAGCTCTTCTAAGCGGATTATTTCTTATACGGAACAGCTGTATGAGAGGATTGTGGACAAGCATGCATCCATCAGGCGCATTACCCTGACATTTAATAATGTGGCAGATGAAATGTATCAGCAGTATGATTTGTTTACAACTCCGGCAGAACTGGAGAGGGAAAAAAGACTACAGGAAGCGATACTGCATATCAGAGAGCGATATGGTAAAAATGCAATCCTGAAGGGGCTGAACCTTTTAGAAAGGGCTACCGCCATGGAGCGAAACCGGCAGATTGGGGGGCATCGAAGTGAGGAATAGAATGCCCAGACAAGAACGGGCAAAGCAGTTTATGCCCTTTGCTGCATTGAAAGGCTATGAAGCCGCTCTGCGGGAAAAAGAGAAGCTTGTTGTGGCGAAGATAGAGCTGGCGGAGGATTATAAGGAGGAGCTTGATTATAAATTTCAGCAGGTAAGAGAAGGGGTTATGATATCCGTTGTCTATTTTTGTAAGGGGGAATATCTTAAGGTGACAGGGATGGTTTCGAGGGTGGATGAAGCTGCAGGAGTGCTTAAGGTAGTGAATACAGAGATAAGGTTTGAGGATATCTATGAGATATGTTTTTGAGACAATGTCATCCAGTTTTGTTTCAAAATTTTTATGGTTTATTAAAAAGCGGTGAGAATATATACCCTTGTGAAATACGGATTACAAGTAGTATAATGGTATGAGAGTAAAGGGTAGCAGTATTTACAAGGAAGAGGGGTTTACGAAAGGAGAAGGTGCTTATGTTAAGAGAGTGGAACAGGGCGGAAAAACCATCGGATGAGGAAATGGAAAGACGGCTGCAGGCGGCAAGGACGACCCTTGCAGCAAAACAGATAGCCGTGAAGGAGCAAAGGCTTCCGGTATTGGTATTGATAGAGGGCTGGGGAGCAGCGGGCAAGGGCAGTGTACTTGGAAAGCTTATCCGGAACATGGACCCGCGTTTTTTCAAGGTGGCGGCTATGAAAGAGGCAACGGAGGAGGAAAGGCGGAAGCCATTTTTGTACCGTCATTTTGTGAAGATTCCCCAGGCTGGAAAGTTTATGTTCTTTGACGGTGGCTGGATGGATGAAGTGACGAAAGATTATCTACATGGAGCTTTAAAGGAAGAGAAATATAGGGAGCGAATTGTAAGCATCCGGCGGTTTGAGCGGCAGCTCACCGATAACGGATATCTGGTCA
Source organism: uncultured Clostridium sp. (assembly GCA_900544905.1). Taxonomy (GTDB): domain Bacteria; phylum Bacillota; class Clostridia; order Lachnospirales; family Lachnospiraceae; genus CAG-590. The sequence goes on along the minus strand of UQXF01000078.1, from coordinate 10,215 downwards.
TGAAGTTTTTCTTCCAGATTGATGAGAAGGAACAAAGAAAGCGGCTGGAGGATTTATTACAGGAAAAAAACACGAAATGGCGTGTAGGGCAGGATGATTTGTGGCAGAATAAAAATTATGACAAATGCCTGCAGGTGTATGACCGTTATCTTGAGGACACAAACCAGTCTACAGCTCCGTGGTATCTGATTGATTCCAAAAGTAAGAAATGGGCAGAGCTGCAGATGCTGGAAATTCTGATAGAGGGAATTGATACGGCACTGATGAACAGCTCCCATGCGGTTCCTATTCTTCAGAATCCCTTCCGGTTGAAGAGCATGCCGAAGCTGGCGGAGATTTCCCTGGATAAGACGTTGACGGAGACAGAATACCGGGAACAGCTGAAAACATGCCAGAACAGGCTTCGGGAGTTACATAATGAATTATACCGCAAAAAGATACCGGTTATCATTGCCTATGAAGGCTGGGATGCAGCGGGAAAGGGCGGCAATATCAAGCGGATTGCAGCCGCTTTAGACCCACGTGGCTATGAGGTACATCCCATAGCAAGTCCGGAGCCCCACGAGAAGGCGAGACATTATCTGTGGCGCTTCTGGAACCGCCTGCCGAAGGATGGACATATTGCAATTTTTGACCGTACCTGGTATGGACGTGTCATGGTGGAACGGTTAGAGGGCTTTTGTAGTGAAAATGACTGGCAGCGCGCATACAATGAGATAAATGAATTTGAAAAGGAGCTCTCCGACTGGGGAGCAGTAGTGATTAAATTCTGGGTGCAGATTGATAAGGATACTCAGCTGGAGCGCTTTACACTCCGGCAGAATACACCGGAAAAGCAGTGGAAGATTACAGATGAGGACTGGCGGAACCGGGAAAAATGGGATTTGTATGAGGATGCAGTAAATGAAATGCTGCAAAAAACCAGTACTTCCTTTGCTCCATGGTTTGTATTGGAGTCCAATGACAAAAAGTATGCCAGAATAAAAGCACTGAAAACCGTTATAAGTGAGATTGAGAAAAAATTGTGAAATTCCGTTTTCTGAGTTGCAGCATTTATGTTAGTATGGTAAAATAATAGACAAATTAATTTACAGTGTTGATTATACGATAAAACATTAACACTGGATTGATTAAATGGTTGCCATTGTCAGCTAACAGTATAAGGAGGAAGCGTGCTATGACTTATGAAGAGGTTTTCAACAAATTTAAAGATATGTTTAAGGATACGGATGTAAGCAAGGTGAAAGAGCACCTGGCATACCAGTTTAATATTATCGGTGAGGGCGCCGGGTCATTCTATGCAGAGGTAAAGGATGGCACATTATCCATTGAACCTTATGAATATTATGACCGGGATGCGTTGTTTATCTGTTCTGCAGAGAATTTGTTTAAGATTGTTACCGGGGAATTAGACCCAATTAAGGCATTTACCTTTGGAAAATTGAAGGTAGAGGGTAACATTGACAAAGCCCTTAAAATTAAAGATTTGTTTTAATTTATAACAATTCAGGCTGGAAAATGCACAGGCATGTGGCGGCAATTTCTTCTGTGGAAGCAGCCCGAGCTTGAGCATATCCCCTTTTTTGTCTCGAGAGAGCATCGAAAAAATAACGCTGTACTTAATGGTGACAGCGTTATTTTTTGTATTCATGGATTTTTGTAAGCATTTCAACCTGTTCAATGGCTTTCGCTTTTCCATTAATATTTAATTTGTTAAAATGGGATAATAGATTATTTTCAAGAGAGCTTTCAGCTTTCCTGTTAGAATCATTCGGTTGCTTCAAGGTTCCGATACAAGTAAGGTCTAAAAAATCCTCAACAGCTAAATCTAATGCGTTGGCAATTTTTGCCAGAGTTTCAATTTTTGGCTTTGCCCGTCCGGCTTCGTAACGCCGGATTGCAGAGTCTGCCATATCGCATAATTCACCCAGTTGTTTTTGTGTATATCCTTTTTGTTTTCTGTAATATTTTATTTGTTCACCCACATTCAAATCCTAGAGTCACCTCCACATATTAGGATAATAGCATAAAAATAAAAAAAAAAAAAGAATCAGAACACAAAAGTTCTTGACAAAGGACAAAAAAGTGCTATAATGCGATGTATAAAGAACAAAAAGGTTCTGTAAATGTTAATATTTAAATGTAATATACTACAAGAAAATGTTATAATTTAGGAAGGAGCAGATGAAGATGACAGACAATAACCGCATATGTGGCAGTACACAGGAGAAAAAGCAGGAGATGAGTTTGGATGACTGGAAGGAGTGGATGAAGGACTGGGTTGACCGCAGAGACATTAGAGCGATACATAAGGTTTTGACAGTTATGCGAACATTAGATGAAATGGAAGAGAAGCTGAATTAGAATGGCTGCTTTAATTGAAAATACGGAAGAGGAAGGTTGCTATATCAATGGGAATTGATTTATTAAAGGCAGATATGGCTATACTAAAACATGAACACTATAACCATAGGTGGGAGTACGGAGCATCATGGAAAAAATCAATGATAAGGAAGGTGCAGTATGAAAAAATATGCAGTAATTACCGGTGCCAGTGCCGGTCTGGGAGTGGAATTTGCAAAGAAGCTGTCTGCAAAGGGATATAAATTAGTGCTGGTGGCAAGAAGAGAAGAGCGTCTGCAAAAGCTGGCAAAGTACTTGAAAACAGAGTGCGAGGTTGTTGCGGCGGATTTGACAAAGGAAGAAGAGTGTTATCGTGTATTTGAGGCAGTTAAGGACAAAGAGATTGCAATTTTTATCAACAATGCCGGGTTTGGAGACTGTGGAAGATTTTCGGAGACTGAATTGGAAAAAGAGATGTCCATGATACAGTTAAATGTCAAGGCAGTTCATCTATTTACAAAGCTTATGCTTAAGAAAATGCAGGAGCAGGATGCAGGATATATCTTAAACGTTGCTTCCTGTGCCGGGCTGATGCCGGCAGGTCCATATATGGCGACCTACTATGCAACGAAGGCTTATGTAACCAGCCTGACAAGGGCTGTTGCGGAAGAACTGCGGGAATGTGGCAGTCATGTATATGTCGGATGCTTGTGTCCCGGTCCGGTCAACACAGAGTTTAACCGGGTGGCAAATGTCAAATTTATGATGAAGGGCATAAGCTCTCGTTATTGTGTACAGTACGCATTAAATCAGATGGTTAAAAGAAAGGTTGTGATTATTCCAACTTTAACGATGAGGCTTGCCATGACTCTTGGAAGGTTTCTTCCGGTATCAGTTTATGTGCGGATTGCGGCGAACCAGCAGGAAAGAAAGAGGTATTAGAACCGGAAAGTCTGGTAATACTCATTTATGAGGTGATGCGTATGAGCAAACACAGACCACAGCATATCGGTATCATTCCCGACGGAAACCGCCGGTGGGCAGCGGGACAGGGAATGAAAAAACAGGACGGATATGAATATGGTTTAGAACCAGGACTTAGGCTGTTGCAAATGGCAAAGGAAAATGGGATAAAAGAAATCACATATTATGGCTTTACAGTGGATAATTGTAAACGACCGGCAGAACAGTGTCAAGCATTTCAGAAAGCCTGTGTAAAGGCGGTGGAAATGCTAACAGAAGAAGGAGCGGATTTACTCGTGATTGGTGACAGTAGTTCCAAGTGTTTTCCAAAGGAGCTTATACCCTATACCACACGTACACCGGTTCACGGTGGAGGAATCCGGGTAAATTTTCTGGTCAATTATGGATGGCAGTGGGATTTGTCCCATATTGAGAAGGATGGAAAACCATATTCCAGTGATATTTCCAGAATTGATTTGATTATCCGCTGGGGTGGTATGCGGCGGCTTTCTGGCTTTTTACCGATTCAGTCCGTATATGCAGATTTTTATGTGGAGGAACATTTATGGCCTGATTATACGGATGCAGATTTTATAAATGCATTGGAATGGTATGGCAGACAGGATGTGACACTGGGAGGTTAGGGTTGCCTATTTGGGGCATAAGGAATATAATTGTATATATCGTCAGTTCCGGGAGGAGTGCATTGTTACAATGTATCGCCGGTGTCTCGGTTCAAGTATAGATTTTCCCGGAGGAACACGCGGCGGCTGACGATTAATATAGAGACAATGGATAGTGCAAATCACACTCCATTGACTCTTTTTTATTTGCGTGGAAAAAACAGGGTGGAATGCAGAAAAAATCCTTGACTCTCACGGAACGTCATAGATTATGATGGCTATATCAAGGACAGGAGGTCACACAATGCGAACAGTAAAAGAAGTATCCAATCTAACAGGTATCAGCGTGCGCACGCTTCACTATTATGATGAAATCGGTCTGTTAAAACCGACAGAATGCAGTGAAGCGGGGTACCGGCTTTATGACGATAAAGCCTTAGAACGGTTGCAGCAGATACTGTTCTTCCGGGAATTTGATGTACCTCTTAAAGAAATCAAATCCATACTGGACAATCCTGGACTTGATGAAAAGCAGATTTTAAGAAGTCAGCGGCAAATGCTGGAATTGAAAAAAGAACGGTTGGTGCGTTTGATATCCAGCATTGATGACATTTTGAAAGGAGTAAATAGAATGGATTTTGAAGTATTTAGCAAGTCAGAGATTGAGGAAATGTATCAGGCAATGGTTTCCAATATGACAGAGGAATCGAAGCAGATATTCATTGAGCATTATGGAAGTATGGAGGAGTTTCAGAAACACTATCTGGCGTCTGCTTCTACAGAACAGGCACAAAAGAATTTCAAGAAGATAGTAGAATGGTATGGTGATAAGGAAAGTGCAATAGAAGCTTCGAAGAAACCAGGTAACCCTGAGCTTATGCGTGCCTACCAGAACCGTTTAGATGCAATTATGAAGAAATTGGCGAAAAAACAGGGAGAAGATGTTTCCTCTTTTGAAGTAAAGGAAATAATAGGGGAATATGACTTTGTCACGAAACAGTTTTATCAGATGAAGGATGTAAAAGCATTAGTTTTGAACTTGGCAGTTGCCTATCGGGATGACGGTAAAATGAAAAAGGCATTGGAAAAGCAATATGTTGCTGGCATAGCAGACTTTTTTGCTGCTGCAGCTTATGAATTTTATAAGGAATAGGGAAGAGTGAAACAGGGAGCAGGCTTTGAAGACAGGGCCTGTTTTCTGTTTTATGGAACTGTTGCTGGTTTTAGAAATCCTGACATCTGGCAATTCGAAGCCACTTAAGGGTTTGTTAGAGGTTGCAATTTGAAAAGATACATGTTAAGATTAAATAGAACATTTGTTCTTTGCGGATAGATATAGTATCGATAAAATGAAGAGGATAAATTACCATGGAACAATTAAGCTTATTTGATAATAGAGAAAAGACAGCACCGCTGGCAAGCCGTTTAAGACCGGATAATCTGGATGAATATGTTGGACAGAAGCACCTGATTGGAGAGGGGAAGCTTCTGCGGCAGTTAATTGAAAAGGACCAGATATCCTCTATGATTTTCTGGGGCCCTCCGGGAGTAGGCAAGACTACATTAGCCCGGATTATCGCAAGGCAGACGAAGGCGGAATTTGTGGAATTCAGTGCAGTAACCAGTGGAATTAAGGAAGTAAAGGAGGTAATGAACCAGGCGGAGGCAAACCGCCGGATGGGAATCCGGACCCTGCTGTTTGCCGATGAGATTCACCGGTTTAACAAGGCACAGCAGGATGCATTTCTGCCTTTTGTGGAAAAGGGAAGCATCATTCTGGTGGGAGCGACAACAGAGAATCCTTCCTTTGAAATCAACTCTGCGCTGCTTTCCCGGTGTAAGGTATTTATTCTGAAGGCATTAGAGGAGGACGATTTGACAAAGCTTTTACAGCATGCATTGGAAAGTCCCAAAGGACTTGGCAATATGCGGATTTCTATAGAGGATTCCCATTTATCAGCAATTGCAAGGTTTTCCAATGGAGATGCGAGAACTGCACTGAATACCCTGGAGATAGCTGTGTTTAATGGGCGGATGAATGAGGACGGAGTGTTGTGTGTGGACGAGGAAGTACTTGGGCAATGCATGAACCGGCGTTCTCTGTTATATGATAAGAATGGGGAAGAACATTACAATTTGATATCTGCCCTTCATAAGTCCATGCGTAACAGTGACCCGGATGCGGCAGTTTACTGGATGTGCCGTATGCTGGACGGTGGAGAGGACCCTTTGTATATTGCAAGACGTCTGGTGCGTTTTGCCAGTGAGGATGTGGGTATGGCGGATTCCAATGCGTTGCAGGTGGCGGTGGCTGCTTATCAGGCGTGTCATTTTCTGGGAATGCCGGAATGTGATGTACATTTAACCCATGCAGTGGTGTATCTGTCTATGGCACCGAAGTCCAACGCACTTTACCGGGCTTGTGAGGAGGTAAAGAGGGATGTAAAGGAGCTGCCGGCAGAACCGGTCCCATTACATATTTGCAATGCACCAACGAATCTGATGAAGGAAATGAATTACGGAAAAGGCTACATTTATGCCCATGATACGGAAGAGAAGCTGACAAAAATGCAGTGCCTGCCGGACGCATTGGCGGACAGGCGGTACTATGAGCCTACGGAGCAGGGGCAGGAAAGACAGGTGAGACAACGGTTAGAGGCTATATTGGAGTGGAAAAGGGATAAGGGTACGGAAAAATAAAGAATCCGGTTTAAAAATATTCCGGAAAAGCAATACTTATAGAAAACGCAGAGAAAGAACCGGCTTAGCCATAATGGAAGGTTTATAGAAAATAATACTTCACAAAAGATGTATAACATGCTATCATATGTAGTAAACAAAACTATGTGTGATAGTTAGGTAAAACAAAACGGAATTGTGAGGATGTAATTATGAAATTTAAGATTATTGGCGACAGCTGCACGGATTTTATACCGGAAGATTTAGAGAAAGATTATATTGTATCTGTTCCCCTGACAATTGATGTGGACAACTATGAGATAGTGGATGATGAGAGCTTTGACCAGGCAGATTTTTTAAAGAGGGTAGCAGAATATCAGGGATGTCCCAAATCGGCATGTCCATCACCGGAAACTTACATGGAAAGCTTTGAGGATGCAGAAAATATTTATGTGGTGACGCTTTCTGCCCAGCTTAGCGGTTCCTATAACAGTGCCCAGCTGGCAAAAAGAATGTATCAGGAGGAGCATCCTGATACGAAAATACATGTATTTGATTCCAAATCAGCCTCCAGTGGACAACTGCTTCTGGCGCATCTGATTGAGCAATATGCCTTATCGGGAATGGAGTTTGAAAAGATTGTAGAAAAGGTTACTGCATTCCGTGAGAAAATGCAGACGACCTTTGTGCTGGAATCTCTGGAAACCCTCCGCAAGAATGGACGTCTGACTGGTGTTAAGGCATTAGTGGCATCTGCCCTTAATATTAAGCCCTATATGAAGGCGGTGGATGGAAGTATTGCCCAGGCAGGGCAGGCGAGAGGGATTAAAAAGGCACTGGGAAAGATGGTGGATTTTGTCGGAGAGGTGGGAGAAAATCTCACGGAAAAAACCGTCATTATAGCCAATTGTAACTGCTATGAACGGGCGAAGGAGGTGGAAAAGGAGCTGATGGAACGGTATCATTTTAAAGAGTCCATGATAATTGATACAAGAGGAATCAGTTCCCTGTATGCCAATGACGGCGGTGTGATTGTATCCTTTTGATGAATGTATCTGGTTTACGGGTGCATGTGATTTGTGGTATGATAATAAAAAATCCCTGCCTGAAAGGGCTGTTTATCAAAAGGGTATAATAAGGAGATATTTATGGAAGGCAGAACCGTAGACTTTTCAAGAACAGAGAAAATGCATGTAGTCCATCCGAAGGATTTGAATGGTGCCGGAAGATTGTTTGGGGGTGCTCTTTTGCAGATGATTGATGAACTGGCAGGTATTGTTGCAAAAAGGCATTGTCAGACCGCCAATGTTACCACTGCTGCTATTGATAATCTGAATTTCAAGGCAGGGGCATATGTAAATGACCTGCTGGTGCTAATCGGGTATGTTACCTATACCGGAAATACGTCCATGGAAGTCAGGATAGATACCTATATCGAGGATATGGAAGGTATGCGCCGGCCTATTAACCGTGCCTATTTTGTTATGGTGGCGATGGGGAAAAATAACCGTCCGGTTAAGGTTCCCCCGCTGATTGTAGAGACTGAGAGCCAGAAGGCGGAGTGGGAGGGCGCAGTTTTACGCAAACAAAACCGCCTGGAACGGCGCAGGGAAGGATACTAGAGCTTATTGGGATAAAGACAGGAGTTCAAAATGTACAATACGGTATTATTTGATTTAGACGGAACATTGACAGACCCGGGGATTGGGATTACCAACTCAGTAATGTATGCATTGGAAAGGTTTGGGATTGAAGTGGAGGAACGCTCCTCCCTTTATCGATTTATCGGACCTCCATTGAGGGACTCTTTTATGGAGTTTTACGGCTTTGATGAAGAAAAGGCGGAACAGGCAGTGGCATATTACCGGGAATACTATCGGGATAAAGGAATTTTTGAAAATCGTGTCTATGACGGCATACCAGAGCTGTTGCAGCAGTTGCGGAATGCAGGCAGGAAAATACTTCTGGCAACTTCAAAGCCGGAGGTGTTTGCAAAGCAGATTTTAGAGCATTTTGACCTGTCACAGTATTTTGACCTGATTGCGGGCAGTGATTTGGAGGGCATACGGAATACAAAGGGGAAGGTTATTTATTATGCGCTTTCCAATTATGCCGGACAGAGCGGACAAAATCTGGAAACGCTGAAACATGAGTCTGTTATGGTTGGTGACCGCCATCACGATATAGATGGCGCAAAGGAAAACCATATTGCTTCCATAGGCGTACTGTTTGGCTATGGAGACAGGGAAGAGCTAGAGGCAGCAGGGGCAGACTGGATTGTGGAAAAGCCAGAGGATATTTATTATGTGGGAAAATAGGAAGCTTATAGCAGCAGGCAGGTAAAAGGAGAAGAAAATGGTGCAGTCAGATTATGACAGGGAATTTTATCAAATGATAGAGGATATCCGGTCTTCACTGAAGCGCAACAAGCTGGTTATCTTTGTGGGAGCCGGTGTTTCAAAAAATTCAAATGTTCCGACCTGGGGTCAAATGGTCAGGGTGTTTGCAGAAAAGATTGGTTATCCTGTGGAACGTCTGTCTACAAATGAATATATCCGCATTCCCCAGTATTTTTATGGAATGGACGACAGTGATGGACACAGGGAATATTATGAGACACTAAGGAAAATTATTTCTCCTGATGCGGTGCCTAATATATTAAATGAGCTGATTGCAAAAATTCATCCCAAGCACATTGTGACCACGAACTATGATAAGCTTATGGACCAGGTGGTGTCAGACTATGCAATTATCCGGCAGGATAAAGATTTGTTCCGGGCAGAGGCAGAGCACTATCTGATTAAAATGCATGGAGACATTGACAATATAAAGGATATAGTGTTTAAGGAAACCGATTATCTGCAATATTCGGAGACGCACCGGCTTATGGAGACATTTCTGAAATCCCTGCTGATTGACCATGTATTTTTATTTGTAGGGTATTCTTTAAATGACTATAATCTGAATACCTTTACCAGCTGGATTGATTTTATTGCAAAAGAGATGAATGTGAAGGAAGATATGCATAAGAATTTTTTCCTGTCCAGCAGTAATCATGCAAGTAAACGGTATCTTCACCGGTATTATGAGGACAGAGGATTACAGGTAATTGATATATACGATTTGCCGGAGGAGGTAAACCGGCGTGCCCGGGAAATCCCCATGGAGGAGGAATTGGGACGTAAAGCGTATGCGGTGCTGGAGCTGCTGATGGAACAACCTTAAATATGTTATTGTAAGGAAAAAGGCAGATAACCGAAGTTACCTGCCTTTAAATATCAAATGGAATGGGTGGGTGACAATCCACATCTCCTAACAAAGGGTGACGGCCGCCTGTTCCGTCCTCAGATTCCATTCGATATAGTGTACGCTTTCTGTAACTTCATTATATGTAAATATAAAGTGTTGTCAAGCTTTTTTAAGGTTTCTTTTCTGATGAATTTTTCTTTTTAAAATATAAGTATTTGTTGTAAAATTAACCACAGGGAATCCTCCTTCTTTTTTGTTTAGTATGGTTTTTGTTTGGTAGCTTAATTTTACTACAAAAAGGAAGAAGATTCCTTACTGTCTCTTATACACATCTGACGCTGCCGACGATCTTACGCGT
>UQXF01000077.1 GCA_900544905.1 uncultured Clostridium sp. | reverse complement strand
ATTATATCTATATGTAATATTAGCTGGAATGGACGCTTTGTAAATGAACAATGGCTTAGAACCGGTGAAGGCAATATGTTTTCCGACATTTCAGATAAAGAAGCCTATTTCAATGCTGCTACAGATTTAAGCAATGACCCTTTGATTGTCTCAGCCCTTATCGAATACCAAAGACTTACGGATAAGGAAAAGGCGGTTATCAGTCAATATGCGGTATCCGTATTAAACAGATTAAAGGAATATGAGTAATTCTCATATTTCAGACTTTGTCTACAGTCTGAACGCTGAAAACATGCGTGTTCCCAGCGTTTTTAGGTTTCATTATAATCTGACGATTTATTTCATCTGCTTTACGAATTATTTAATCTGATAATTCTTTCTGTGTATACTCCAATTCATAACCATTAATGGATAAAAACACCAACATCGCATGAACACCAATTCTTTTATTTCCATCTACCATTGCATGGTTCTTTACCAGTCCATAGCATAATCTCGCTGCCTTTGCTTGAATGCTCGGATATAATTCTTCTCCACCATAGGATTGAAAAGGCGTTTCTAAGGCAGATTCAAATAGTCCAATATCTCTAATGCCATCACTCCCCCTGTCATTTTGATTAGTTCCGAATGAAGTATTAAAATCTGTTCCTTTGTCAGTTTAATCATTTTGCCAATACCTCATAGGCCTCTCTGTTCTGTTCAATCAATCTTTTTGAAATACTCAATATATCTTCATCAGATGCAATGATATCATCTTCTGCCTTGCTAAAATCAATAACAAGATATCTTGGCACATTGTTCTTGAGAATCACTGCTGTTCCATGTTCATCTACCAGCCTTGCTACTTTGGAAAAATTCTGATTAGCCTCAGTAATAGACACTAATGTGTTTGTGTTAATCGTCATTTCTCACACCTCCTGATGGTTTGTTAATTTTATTATATCCAGTTTCTAGGATAAATTCAACCTATTTTTGTTATGCCCTATTCTCAGATTCAAACAAATCTATCTTCTCATAATGGTTTTCTATAAAAAATTATAAATTATTTCCATTTTATGAACATCATACAAACAATAAAAGCAACGTTTCTGTTTTTCCTTTTTAAACACAAAAAGCTCTGAAATCCTCATAATCACCTATAAATATGTGATTACAAGGCTTTCAGAGCCTTATTCTTTTTACGTCGTTCTGTTATTAGGAGTTCACTTACTGCATCTGTGCTGCAACCTCAGCCGCAAAATCCTCATTCTTCTTCTCAAGACCTTCGCCTGTCTCAAAACGAACAAATTTCTTGAGAACAACAGGAGAACCAACCTCTTTTGAAACAGCCTCTAAATACTTGGCAACTGTCTCCTTGTTCTCAGCCTTAACATACTCCTGCTCTAATAAACAAACCTCTTTTAATTCCTTGTTAAGACGGCCCATAATCATCTTCTCAATGATATTCTCCGGCTTGCTTGCATTCTTAGGGTCATTCTTAGCCTGAGCCATTAAGATTTCCTTCTCATGCTCCTTGTAATCCTCCGGTACTTCATCTGTTGAAACATACTTTGGATTCAAAGCAGCAATCTGCATAGCCACATTCTTAAGTGCTTCCTTAACTGTATCAGAGTCTGACTCTGTCTTAGCTTCTACCAAAACACCAATCTTACCACCAGCGTGGATATAAGAAACAACGATACCATCCTCGGAAACAATCTTCTCAAATCTTCTGATATTCATGTTTTCACCAATCTTGGCAATCATTGCTGCTAATTTTTCCTGAACGGTCATAGAAGTATCAACTGCCCAAGGCTCAGCCTTAAATGCCTCAATATCAGCTGCATCTGAATCTGCTGCCTGCTCTACAACTTCCTTAACAAAATTCTGGAATACTTCATTCTTTGCAACAAAGTCTGTCTCTGCATTTACTTCTACAATTGCAGCTGTCTTGCCACCATCCTTGATGGTAGTAGCCACAATACCTTCCGCTGCAATTCTTCCTGCCTTTTTCTGTGCAGTTGCAAGACCCTTCTCACGTAAGAACTCAATTGCTTTATCAAAATCACCATCTGTTGCGGTAAGTGCTTTCTTACAATCCATCATACCGGCGCCGGTCTGTTCTCTTAACTCTTTTACCATACTTGCTGTAATAGCCATTTTTATTTCCTCCATCTTTTTTATTTCTTAAAAAGAGCTGCCGCACTTAGTCAATAAAAATATTCATTCCGTACGACAGCCTCGAAAATTCATATGAATCCGATTTGATTATTCTTCAACAGCTTCCTCTACCTCTGCCTCTGCAGCTTCCTCTGTCACCTCAGCATCAACACCCTGGTTTGCCTCAATAACAGCGTCTGCCATCTTTGCAACGATTAACTTAACTGCACGGATTGCATCATCGTTACCAGGAATTACATAATCTAACTCCTCCGGGTCACAGTTTGTATCAGCAATACCTACTAAAGGAATTCCTAAAGAATGTGCTTCCTGAATACAAATTCTTTCCTTACGTGGGTCAACAACGAAAATCATGTCCGGAGCTCCGCCCATTTCCTTGATACCACCTAAGTTCTTCTGAAGCTTATCCATTTCTTTCTTAATCTTAATAACTTCTTTCTTTGGAAGTACGTCAAAGGTTCCGTCCTCTTCCATCTGCTCGTATTTCTTTAATGTTGCAATACGGGTCTCAATGGTTCTCCAGTTGGTAAGCATACCACCTAACCATCTCTCGTTTACATAGAACATTCCACATCTCTCAGCCTCTGACTTAACAGAATCCTGTGCCTGCTTCTTTGTTCCAACAAATAAAATTTTTCCACCCTCAGCAGCACATTTCTTGATTGCCTCGTAAGCCTCATCTACCTTGCCGACTGACTTCTGTAAGTCGATAATGTAGATACCGTTACGCTCCGTATAAATGTACTCAGCCATTTTAGGGTTCCATCTTCTTGTCTGGTGTCCGAAATGTACACCTGCTTCAAGCAACTGCTTCATTGAAATAACGCTCATAATTTACCTCCTGGTTTTTACCTCCAACGGCTTCCGGTTCCTAAAAACAAATCTATAACCTGCGTTCCTGCTTATAAATCTGCACCCTTTCAGGAAATTCACCGCTGTGTATTATTTTTTTACCGAGTGGTATTATATCACAAGAAATCAAATACCACAAGGATTTTTTATATTTTCTGTGGAAAGCTTATATAACCCTCTTCACTGCTCTCTATAACGGGTCAGAAATTGCCTCTGCAATCTCCCCATAACTCATTCCTTTTTGCAGTTTGTGTGTGCCAACCCGAATCCGGCTGGCATATCCGTTTTCCACAAGATAGGTGTCAAATTCGGATGCATCGCGAATCATTCCCAGCTCCTGCAGCTTCTGGCATACCGGATAAGAGGAGGAGCCTCTTTCGATTGTAAGCTCCACCGTCTCCGTTTCAGAGCTTTTATCTGCTGTATTTTCTTCCGTGGTCTGTTCCGCCTCTGTTGTCTCCTGCTGCTCGGTTACAGCTTCCTTTTCCGTAGTCTCCTCCTTAGAAGACGCCGTCTCCCCGCTGTCTGCCCTGGAAGCCTTCTGCTCCGAAGTATTTTCTTTCTCCTTTAGCAAGTCGCCTACCTGGTCCTCCGGCTCTGTCATTCCAAGTTCTTTTGCTCGTTCTATAATCTCCTCATCCGACAACTGACCGGATACCTCTCCCTGAAATGCCATCAGGCATACAATCGATGCAAATATGATTCCAATTCCTAAACCTCTTAAAAAATACTTGAATTTCATTGCTATTCTCCTTGGTACAAATCAATCACCAGCTTAACCTCACCCACGCCAAGTCCCAGCTGTTTTGCAATGTCAATAATGCTGCTGCCCTTTTTATGCATCTCCAAAATAATGTCGTTGGAATTTTCACTATCCTTAAATTCTTCCTCCAACACTTCATCAAAATCAAGCTCTGTCTCATCAAGCTCTGCAAACATGTCATTTACATTCTGCTCCTCTGAAGGCTCTGTGGCAGTTAACTCTTTCTCGATTTCCTCATCGGATACGGTTTCCGGCATGCTCTGCTCCTGCATCGGTTCCCCGGTATGCGTCTGTACCGAATCCATTTCCTTTTTCTTTTTGGAAAGTGCCGTTAACTGGTCAATTGCAGATAATTTCTTCTCTGATGGGTTTTCCTTCTCTCCGTCTCCTGTCTTGAAATCCTCTACGGAAACGGTAATATGCTTCTGAGCCTTGGAAATCGTATCCTTGACCTCCCGGTTTGCCTCGTCCACCGCCTTTACCGTATTCATGATTTCTTTTTGCTTGTCGTCTAACATGCTATACAAGAACATAACTTCCTTGTGGTTTTTCTCTATCTCCTCACAAACGGCAACTGCGTAATCCCCCAGCGCAAGGGTTTTCTCGTTTGCCATATTGGAAAGGGATTCATTTGTTTCATACAGGATATCCTTTGCCTGATTTGCAATTACATCCTCGATTTTCCTCCGGATAATCCGGAGCTCCCGTTCAGAAAATTCATAATTTTCATCCACTGTGAGCAAATCCACATTAAAGCTGTCCTCCTTTTTGCTGATTTTTTCCGAAATAAAGAAACTGGCAATACTTAAAATTAAGCCAATTATTATCATTACGACTACTGAGACTGTCATTTTATTCTCCTCTTCTCATATCTGTATATTAATTCTGGGCTGCCTGTCATTGGTGTTAAAATTATCCTTATCCGCCTCTTCCCTTTCGGCATCCTGTTTTCGCTTACGGTTTCCTTTCCTTGGATTGCTATAGGTTCCGTTTCCCTGTTCAGAAGCATCATACTGATACTCTGCAAACTCATTTGCATCCTTTTTGATAACCGTTTCACTGTTATGTTTTACTTCCTTCGCCACTTCATTCGCCGCATTTACATTCTCATTGACCACTCTCTGGTTTTCGTACTGCTGGGTATTTCCCACAGATTCTGTACGCGGCAAAAGCATCTGCATTTCTATTGGACGTATCATACTAACACCCCGCCTGTCTTATTATCCTTCCTTCATCCGGCTATACCGGTACGCTTACCACATCTGCTCCATCCATGCGGAACTGGCATCTGCTCCGGACGTCCTTCACCGGATAAATCCGGTTGGAAATATTGATATTTACCCCCGGATAAATCGTATGGTTTACAACAATCCGTCCGTCTGTATTTTCTTCTATATCCTGTTTTAAGAGCATGTATTCTGCGGATTTCTTTTCCAGCTCTTCTCCCAGCCTCTTAAAATTATCTCCTACCTGTTTTGCCATGGTAATCTGGCTTGGAAGAAGCTTCTGCCCCTCCGCCATCTTCTTTTTAAACATTTCCAGTACCTGCCGGTCCTGCAGCAGCTCATCCTGCTTTTCCTTTATATCTGCAGCCAGCTCCTTGAACTGCTCCATTACCTCCGGCTCTACGCCAACCTTTAAGTTCGTTACCGTATTCATTTTGTTGCCAAACACGCTGGCTTCAATCCGTTTCCCTGCGGATACATTTCCGCCAATCAAAAAGCCCTTGCGCCCGCTGACGACAACGGACTCTCCCGCAACCAAATCGGAATGCAGGCTGGAACCGGTATTGATGGTATGTCCTGCCTTTACATTACAGCTCTCTAAAAATTTTGTAACAATGTCATTTCCTGCCTGAAGGCTTCCCTTGCCCATTCCCTGAACACCACGCTTTAACACGATATTTCCTCCGGCAATCAAAACAGCGCCCTCCACAACGCCGTTGACTTCAATATCTCCGGTTGCCTCAATGGTAAAGCCGGCACGCACATTACCGGTTACAAACACGTTACCGGTATAATGAATATCCCCGGTGGAAGTATCTACATCTGCCGGTACCATATAAGTATTGGAAACGAATACGGTGTCACCCTCTAATTTGACATCTCCGTTTACTTCTGAATATATTTTTGTCTTATCCTCGGATAACCGTATATTTCTTCCGAATTTTAAGATTGCTTTCTGTACCTTGGATGGATAAACAACATTGCCAAATATGTCTTTTCCCGGCTCGCCCTCTGCCTCCGGAATTAACTGCGCCAGCAAATCTCCCTGTTTTACAGTGGTAAACAGGTTAAGCTCATGAAAGTCAACACTGCCATCCTCTAATAATTTCGGTTTTGCTGTAGGTGTAGTGTTGAACTGATAAACGATTCTGGCATCCCTGCCCGGAACCACCGCCTTGCCTCTGGCAATGGGGATATCTCTGCAATATTGTCTTGCCACCAGACAGGCCTTTAAAACCTTGGTTGAAATGCCATAGACCACCTTCACTCTTGTGAGCTCATTTAAAATATCCCGTTCCGACATATAGTTACCATTTTTAGACGGCGGATAAAAACGGATGAAAGCCATCATATTGTCATCCGTAACACGCACCTTTGCCATCTCATTTACCTCCGGAATGGTATTGGCTGTCACAAACAAATCAGTCTCCTGTGACGCCTCCGCAATTCCCTTATTTAATTCGGACAGCTGATAATCATGAATACCGCATTTTTCCAAATATTCTGCCAGCTCCTGGACTGTCACTCTTTTGCCGCCGTCCTTCTCAGGATAGATATGAACATACACTCCATTTTCCCGGATATCCAGTTGAAAAAATCCATTTGTATATTTCATAATTTGCTCCTTTCTCATCACACATCGGTATGCAGCCGCCAATTATCATCCCATCAGTAATTCAAAATATTTCCCCAGGTGCTTCTTCATTTTCTCAAGCGCTTTAGAGTGAAGCTGGGAAATCCTCGATTCCGAGACCTCCAGCACACTGGCAACTTCTTTTAAGGTTAAGTCCTCATAATAATATAATAATACTACCTTTTTTTCTTTTTCTGTCAACAGCTCCAGCGCATCCATCAGCATCTTCTTTTTTTCGTCGCGGTCAACAGCCTCCTCCGGCTCCAAATATGTGGTATTCCGGAATTCTTTCACTGTGCCTTCCGTTCCCTGCTCCATAAATTCATCCAGGGATGCAATGTTGGATATGTTCGCCATGCCTTCCCAGCTCCGGTACTCATCCACCGAAATCCCCAGCTCCTCTGCGATATCCTTATCCTTTATATTGGCGCCTTTTTCCTTTTCCAGCTTTGCAACAGCGTTCTCAATCTGTTTTTGTTTCTGTCGGACAGAACGGGGTATCCAGTCCATTTTCCGAATCTGGTCCAATATGGAACCACGGATTCGCAGACTTGCGTAGGTTTCAAATTTGATGCCCTTATCATAATCAAATTTGTCAATGGCATCAATGAGCCCAAACACTCCATAACTGACCAAATCATCATACTCCACTGTATATCCCAGATACATGTTCAGACGACCAGCTACCAGCTTAACCAAAGGAACATATTCTATAATAATTTGTTCCCGCAGCTTATCGGATTTTGTTTTGATATATTCCTCCCATAGCTTATTTTTCTTTGTATCGTCCATTTAACACACCCCTACTATATATCATCTTCATCAAAAGAGACCTGCGGCTCTGCCACATCCTGCTCCTCTTCCTCTAACTCTGACTCTTCCCCCGTTTCAGCCTTGTCCTCCGACGGACTGCTGCTGTTCATATAGTGCTGTAAAATCTCAACAATCAAAGATGCCAGGAAATAGAATACCAGAATAACCACCAGTAAAATCAACAGGGAGGTGGTAACCTCCTTTCCTGTTTTGATGTTCATAATCAGGGTAATCAGTCCTGCCACAAGCACAATAAATGCCCTTAAATACTGTAATTTCATGTTCTGCCGCTCCTTCTTTCACTCATATAAGCTTATCCGCTTTGCCTGCGGAACGGATAAGCAGTTTTTTGGAGACAGAATCAAAAATAATCGTGCGTCCGTAATCCTCTCCGGTATCCTCTGCCACAATTGGAATCTTATAGGAAGACAAGGTTTCCTTAACTGCTTTTACATTTCTCTCTCCAACACTTCCCAAATCTGTTTTGCCCGAAAACTGGAACATGGCTGCCCCTCCCGCAATCTTCGCAGACAGCGTATTCCGGCGTATCCCACGTCCCTCTAAGGCATTAAGCAAATCCTCAATACCGGTATCTGCAAATTTTGCCCGGTTGGAATTATTTTTTATTTCTTTACTGGAGGGCAGCATAATATGTACCAGTCCGCAATAGTCGCCAGCGTTACTATATAGTACAATGCCAACACAGGAGCCCAGCCCGATTGTGGTAATTTTGTCCGGTGTTTTACACAGCTTCCACTCGGCAATTCCAACTTTAGTAATCTCTCCCATTCTAACACCCGATTCCCAACGATTCAAAAATATGCTCAGAAGATTTCTCGTCCGTGACAAACATTAAAAACCCATTGATTGGACGCTGGTTATCCAGAAACTTGGAGTCGATTATTAATGCCTGGTCGCTGACCTGCCCTAATTCACTAATCGGCAGGCTCAAAACTGCTCCTGCCATATCCACACAAATTGCCGGGGGCTCTGTGCGAAGCTGCAGATTGGTTAAGGTTCCGATGGAAGAAATGTAGGAGCTCATCAGAATATTTCCCACTTCCTTTAATGCGGATTTGTCCATATGGTCAAATTCCTTAAAATCCTCCGGATAGGTTTTTGACAGCATGGTTCCCGCCAGGTTCTTCGCCTCCTCCAACTCCAGAATGAACAGGGTCATTCCCTGCAATTCCCCGGTAAAATGTGTCAAAACTGCCGCAACAATGGTTTCCGGTCCTCCTACCATATCCGGTATCTCGTTAAAATCTAAGAATTTAACAACCGGAACCTCCATGCGGAGATTGGAATTCAGCATTACCGAAAGCGCTGTTGTGGCATTTCCGGCTCCAATGTTGCCAATTTCCTTCAATATATCCAATTTCATACTTGTCAGTTCATGATTTGCCATACCGCTCACCTACGCATTGTCTAATTCTGAAATAATCCCCTGAATGTTCAAAAGTGAAATCAAAGTGTCTTTATATTTACCGACTCCCAATAAGCTCACTCCCTGTTCGTCATAGACAGCCTTTTCAATATTTTCCTCCTCCAGAGTGACAACCTCCCGTACCTCATCCACTAAAATACCAATCTTGGCATTATTTTCCGGCTTAATTATAATAATACGGGTAGCATTTGTATCCTCCTTCGGCTCTAAGTCAAACCGCAGCCGCAGATTCATAACCGGGATAATCTCACCTCTTAAATTAATCACACCGGAAAAATAGGATTGTGCCTTAGGTACTCTGGTAATCTGCTGCATCCGGACAATATTATCGATAAAGGAAATATCAATACCATACTGCTCGCTGTCTAACTTTACTACAATATACTGCTTTGCTTCATTTACTACTGCATTTTCATCCATGATAGCTCCCCCTTTATACTAACGAATTTGAGTCAATAATCAGTGCAACTTCACCATCACCTAAAATAGTTGCTCCGCTAATCATCTTATGAATATTAATATATTTGCCAAGCGGCTTAATAACAATTTCCTGCTGACCCAGTAAATTATCAATCACAAGACCGGTCTGCTTATCGCCCTTCTTGACAATAACCACAACAAGATTTTCCGGCTCTTCCTCTCTTGGCGGACAATCCAGTACCTCATCCAGACGCACAAGAGGAATAACGGTTCCTCTTAAGTTAATTACCTCCTTCTGCTGTACATACTTGATGTCACTTACCATAACGTCTTCAATGGTTACAATGGAATTCAGCGGAATCGCATATTTCTCATCACGGACTTCAACCATAAGCGCCTGAATAATGGCAAGGGTTAATGGCAGACGGACTGTAAATTTTGTCCCCTCTCCAAGCTTTGTGGATACTTCCACATCTCCGCCGAGACCTTCAATCTTGTTCTTCACCACATCCAGTCCTACACCACGTCCGGATACGTCTGAGATTTTCTCCGCCGTAGAAAATGCCGGTCTAAACAGTAAATCTATGGCTTCCTTTTCCGACAGCATTTCCGCCTGCTCTTCTGTAATATGCCCCTTCTTAACGGCAGAAGCCTTTACCTTCTCCACATCAATTCCGGCACCGTCATCAATAACCTCAATAGTAACATTGTTGCCATCCTGGTATGCGTTCAGCTGAATGGTTCCCACCTGCGGCTTACCCAGCTTCAAACGGTCTATGGTGGATTCCAGACCATGGTCTGCGGAATTTCTCAGCATATGCATTAACGGGTCTCCGATTTCATCAATAACCGTCCGGTCAAGCTCTGTATCCTCACCGGTCATAATCAGCTCCATCTCTTTGCCAAGCTTTTTGGACAAATCCCGAATCATACGAGGGAACCGGTTCACAACACTCTCAATCGGTACCATGCGGACCTTCATAACAGACTCATGAAGGTTCGTGGTGATTCTTTCCAGGTATTCAATCTGCTCGTTAAAGCTCTGCATGGAGGTTTTACCGTCCTCCTGGTTGCTGACAGAGACAAGTCCGTTCTTGGCGATGATAAGCTCGCTTACCAGATTCATCAGAACATCCAGTTTCTCAATATCCACACGCACAGAGCGGTTTGCCACCGGCTTGCTGCCGGTCTTGGCAGGCGACGTCTTTTTCTTAGTCTCTTCCTTCTTTTCCGGACCTTTTTCCTCTTTTGCCTGTACGGAACTTACTACCTCCGCATCTCCAGGAATCTCAAAATCTTCTATTACCACGTCCTTAATCTCTGACACATTGGCAATTACCTTTTTCACCTCTTCCAGAGATTTGTCAGAAATAACCAGCATAGAGAAATCAAAGTCAAACTTTTCATCCTCGATGTCCTGTACCACCGGCACAGATTTAATTACCTCACCAACACTCTCTAAGCCCTTAAACACAAGAAATGCACGGGCTGCCTTCAAAATACAGCTCTCATCAATATACACGGTAACGCCAAATACATTCTTGTTCTGCGCCTTGGCTTCCTGAATTGCATTTTTTTCAAAATCCGCAATGCTGATATGTAAAAATTTGCGCTTGTCCTCATTGTCAGCAGCTGCTGCTTCCTGTTTGGCTTCCGCTTCCTTTGCAGGCGGTTCCGGCTGTTCTCCTTCGGATTCTAAGCAGGCATTCAGCATACTTATAATCTCTTCGTTATCATTTTCTCCCTCGTCAGAGGTTTCCACGATACAGCCTAAATATTCCTCAATGGCATCCAGGCATTTAAATACAACATCCACCAAATCAGGTGTTACACTCATTTTTCCGTTCCGGATTTCAGAAAAGACATTTTCCATGTCATGGGTCAGCCGCTGCATACGCTTAAATCCCATTGTTCCTGCCATACCCTTCAGGGAATGGGCTGCCCGGAAAATCTCGTTCACCGTATCAATATTATCCGGTTCCGCTTCCAGTACTAAAACCTGGTCATTCAGAGTCTGTAAATGTTCCTTTGTTTCATCAATAAAAATCTCAAGATATTGACTTAAATCCATGTTAAAACACCCCCACCTTTTTAATTATTTCTTTGCCAATCTCTTCTAATGGTAATACAATATCTGCCATGCCCTTTTCCACAATGACCTTCGGCATGCCATAAACAACACAGGATTCCCTGCTTTGTGCAATCGTATACACAGGCTGTCTGGCTTTCAGGCTCTTTATCCCCTCATAGCCGTCTGCACCCATGCCGGTAAGCACCACACAGATAACCGAATCCAGCGGCAGGCAAGCCGCACTTGCAAACGTGATATTCGCACAGGGCTTTAATCCATTCACCGGCTCGGCGTCATATTCAGAAAAAATGATTTTCCCGCCGGAATCCTTTTTCAGCTGTAGATGGATTCCGCCTCTCGCAAGATACACATGTCCTTTCTTGAGAACCTCACCATCCACTGCCTCACTGACTGAAATCTCACTGACATCATCCAGACGTTCTGCCAGGGAATTGGTAAACCCCTTGGGCATATGCTGTACGATTACAACCGGCGCGTCCAGCTTCCTGTCAAGAGTGGGAACCAGTGTGTGTAATGCCTTGGGACCGCCTGTAGAACAGGCTATAATGACAAGTTTGTTCCTACTGTTTGCTGCCATATCTTCACTCCGTCAACTTTGTATCATAAATCGGCTGCATTAAAGCACCATTCATATACACACATTATACCAAAGCCACATCTACACATAAGTGTATAATAACATTTTTACAAAAAAAGAAAGTATTATATCACACTTTCTTAAATGTAATATAATACTTCTACTCCATTCCCAGCTGTCTGGAACGGTTCTTTCTCTGTTCATGAAAAATAAACCGTATGATTTTCTCCCGAAGTCCCTGGTCCATGCGCCAGAACTTGATATGATGGTCATATATAGTATTGTTGTTCTGGTTCCGGAAGGAACGCAGCACCCAGGCATAGGCATACACCATTTCTGTCTTATCCTCTATGGTAATGCCAAACCGTACCTGAACCATAGCGTCCTTTTCTGTGAGGAAGCCGGACACATAATGAATCCCTCCTCCGCTCAAATCCAGCATTACCGCTTTTTTCCAGTCTAATTGCCATTCATCTGCATTATATGCATTGCCGTTTTCCAGCATTTCCCGCTCTTCCTGTCCCAATACCCGGTATTCGATGGGCATCCGGCACTCGAAACGGAAAAACTCTCTCCTTTGAACCTTCTCTAAACCAGTTTTCTGTTGAATTTCCAACAACAGCAGGGAATCCTTTTTATAGCGGCCCATAACCTCCACTTCACAGCGCAGCAGTCCTGATTTTGTGTAAAAGGTCGCATAAAATCCATGTCCCACGCTCAAAGGAATTACCTTTCCCTCTTTTATCGGCATTGCGACAAAAATGCAATCCGGCTCCTGCCCTTCATCCAGCACCTGGCTGACATAAACATCCGTCCCCCTGCCCGGATACACCGAAAGACGCGTCTCAATTTTTTCTAAATCCAGTTTGTCCCCAATCTCAATCCTATTATCCATACTCCCCTACCTGTTATTCTTTTTTGATTTGATAAAGTTAAGCAGTACCTTTGCAATCCCCATTTTCGATTCCTCTTCCTCCGGAACATCCAGCAGCTTATTGCATATTCCCCGGATGTGAATTGCCGCTTCACTGTTGGGCGCACTTAAGGAAACCGGTTTTTGCTCAATCACTGCATTGGAAATCTTTTTGTCCAGCGGGATATATCCGATATATTCCAGCTGTATATTCAAAAATTTAGAAACAACAATGCTGATTTTATTGTATATTTCCTGCCCCTCTTCTTCATTCTCTACCCTGTTGGCAATCACCTTGATGGATTTCTGTTCCCGTTTAAAATCCTTTTTCCGGTTTACCGCCTTCAGCAGGGAATAGGCATCCGTAATGGATGTGGGTTCCGGTGTCACAACCAGTAAAACCTCCGGAGAGCTCAGCACAAATTCAATGACAGAGTCTGCTATCCCAGCTCCGGTATCGATGATTATCACATCATAGAGGCTGTCCAGCTTCACCAGCTTGGCAATCAGCTTCTTAATCCGCTCCTTATCCAGGTTTACCAAATCCTGCACGCCGGAGCCGCCGGAAATAAAGCCGATTCCCATGGGACCCTCTGTTATTATCTCCTCGATGGTTTTGTTGTTATAAATTAAATCTACCAGGTTATATTGCGGACGGATTCCCAGCATTACCTCTACATTTGCCAGTCCAAAATCAGCATCCAGAATCACCACATTTTTTCCCTGTTCCTTAAGCTGCAGTGCTAAATTAACAGAAATACTGGTTTTTCCAACACCACCCTTTCCACTGGTAACTGTAATTACCCTGGAGGACGGAACACGGTCATTCAACATTTCCACTTTTTCACGTAATTTATCTGCCTGGTCCATAGCCGTCTCCACCTCCTAAAACCTGCTTGGCGATGATTTGCGGATTCATAACCTCTATATCATCCGGTACATTCTGTCCATAGGAAACATAGGATAACGGTCTTCCTGTGTCCAGCTTGATATTCAGAATGTTGCCAATTGCATCCGTTTCATCCAATTTTGTAAAAATCAAATTATAATCCGTTATATCTTCATATAAAGCTGTAATCTTCTTCAAATCCTTGTATTTCGTTGTCGCACTTAAGACAAGATAGGTCATCATGCTGTATTCCGAAAAGGCATCAAACAGATTCTTCAGGTCATCCACCTGTTCCTTGTTCTTATGGGAACGTCCTGCGGTGTCCATCAACAAATAATCGTAGTCCTTATACTTTGACAGAAGCGTATCCAAATCCTTTTTCTCATAGACTACCTCTACCGGGATTGATAAAATATTGGCATAGGTCTTAATCTGCTCCACTGCCGCAATCCGGTAGGTATCGGAGGTAAAGATAACAATCTTCTTTTTCTCTTCCAGCAGCAGCTTAGAGGAAAGCTTTGCAATTGTGGTGGTCTTCCCCACGCCGGTGGGACCTACAAAAAAGATTACCTTTGGCTTTTTATCATCCTCACTAAAGGATATCGGCTTCATTTCCCCGATTTTTAATATTATTTTCTGATATACCATGGACAGCATATCCTCCAGTGTACGGATATTGCCGGAGCCGGTAATTTCGTCCATAATCTGCTTCGCATAAGTGTAAGACACTTCATTGCCGGTGAGCTGTTCGATAATCAAATCAATGGACTTGTTTTTCAGGCTGTCCTTTTCGGATATCTCCTCCTGCTTTGAAGACTCTGCCTTTTTCTCCTGTTCCTTATCCCCTGCTTCTTTACCGGAATCAGAGGCATCTCTTGCCGTTTTATTCCCGGCTGATTTCTGGTTTTCCTTTTTCTGGTTTTCAATCTGCTGCTCCAACAGCATCGCCAGACTGTTTAATTTTTCCTCTAATTCCTTTGCCTCTTTGGATTCCTCTGACTCTTTTTTCATTTCAGGATGAAGCTTCTCATCAATCTGGGCATTAAACTGTGAAGTTACCCTGCTCTCCTGCTTCTTCTCCTGCCGCTGCTCCTGGCTGTTTCCCTCATCCACAGCAGCCGTCACTTCCACCTTGGTTTTCCGGAAAATCTTAAACATTCCCTTTGGTTTAATTGTCTTAATATTCATGACAATGGCATCCTTGCCAAGGTCCTCCTTTGCAAGCATAATTGCCTCTGTCTCCGTGTTCGCCTGAAATTTTTTAATTATCATTAATAGTCACCACCCCAATAGATTGTAATTCCACATCTGATTCAATTTCATTATATGATATCACAATTAAATCTTTAAAATAATCCTTTGTCAGCTTCTTAAAATACATTCTCACAATTGGAGAAGTTATAATAATCGGCGCCTTGCCCTGACTCTCCAGCTTCTTTATCTCCGTTTCCACAGAATTTAATATCTTCTTCGTGACAGCAGGGTCCAATGTAATATACGCACCCTGCTCAGTCTGCTTAATCGAATTCATAATATCCTGTTCTATCTTCGGGTCTAAGGTAACAACGGTTGTCATTTCCCCATCTGAGAAATATGTATTGGAAATGGCACGCTTCAGCCGCTGTCTGACATATTCCGTCAGCACATCCGTATCCCTTGTTGTAGGAGCGTAATCTGCCAGTGTCTCAAAAATTGTAACCAAATCCCGGATGGAAATCCCCTCTGAGAGAAGATTCTGCAATACCTTCTGGATTTCACCAACCCCAAGCAGCTTCGGCACCAGCTCGTCCACCAGTGTTGCATTATTTTCCTTCACATTATTAATCAGGTTCTGTACATCCTGTCTGGTTAACAGCTCATCCAGATGCGCCTTGATAATCTCTGTCAAATGCGTGGCTATGATGGACGGTGGGTCCACAACCGTATATCCCATTGACTCCGCTCTCTCCCTCTGTGCCTCTGTAATCCAGATGGCTGGAAGATGAAAGGATGGCTCAAAGGTCGGAATACCTGTAATCTCCTCTTCCACATATCCCGGATTCATTGCCATATAATGGTCAAATAAAATCTCTCCTTCGCTAATCTGTATACCCTTTATTTTAATAATGTACTGGTTCGGATTCAGCTGTATATTATCACGCAAACGAATAATTGGTACAACCGCACCCAGCTCCAGCGCAATCTGACGCCTTATCATTACTACACGGTCCAGCAAATCGCCGCCTTGGTTCACATCCGCAAGAGGGATAATGCCATAACCAAATTCCAGCTCAATCGGGTCCACCTGTAAAAGTGCATTCACATTCTCATGTCTGCGAATCTCGTCTGCCTGAACCTCTTCCTCCTGCACCTCGTCCTCAATTGCCGCAACCTCCTCTGTATGGGCAATAAACCTGCCAAGAACAATCATTCCAAGTCCCATTGCCAGATAAACCAGGATTCTGCCCTCACTGCGAAGAGGAGTGAAAACACCCAGAAAGCAAAGAGCACCACCCACCATATACAAAACCTTCGGAACGTGGAACAGCTGGTCAATCATTATACCGCCAATATTATCCGCCTTGGACGCCTTGGTAACCAGAATACCGGTTGCCAGGGAAATCAGCATGGAAGGAATCTGGGATACAAGACCGTCACCAATTGTCAAAATTGTATACCGGGACAACGCCTCTGAAATGTCAAGTCCCTGCATCATAACTCCGGTTATGATACCTCCCACCAGGTTGATGACCGTGATAATCAGACCAGCCGCCGCATCTCCTTTTACATACTTGGTGGCACCATCCATGGAACCGTAAAAAGCTGACTCCTGCTGGATTTTCTCTCTCCGCTCCATGGCCTCCTTATCCGTAATCGCCCCGGTGTTCAAATCCGCATCAATTGCCATCTGTTTACCAGGCATGGCGTCCAATGTAAAACGTGCCGTTACCTCAGATACACGTTCAGAACCCTTATTAATTACAAGTATCTGCACAATAACCAGCACGATAAAAATAATAGCTCCAATCACCAGATTACCACCGCCAACGAAATTACCAAAGGTCTGTACAACCACTCCGGGCTCACCTGTCTGCAGAATCAGACGGGTAGATGATACATTCAGGGAAATTCTGAAGATTGTCGTAAACAGCAAAATAGTCGGAAAGCTTGACATTGCAAGGGTATCCTCTGCATACAGACAATTAAACAGAATTACCAAAGCTATCATAATATTAAATGTAATTAATATATCTAAAAGAAGGGAAGGAATTGGAAATATGAAAAAGATAACGGCTGCCATTAAATACAAGCCAACAAATAAATCTGCCTTTTTCATACGAATCCACACCTCCTTATCTTTTTTATCGTATCATATCAAAACAAATTATAAAATAGTAATATCTAACAAAATCTTCAGCATTTCACAAAATCCGTTTATACCGGATTAACTGACCTGATTGTGCAGCTGGTATACATATGCAAGCACCTCTGCAACCGCCTGGTAAAGCTCCGGCGGTATCTCCCTGTCTCTTATACACATCTGACGCTGCCGACGATCTTACGCG
>UQXF01000076.1 GCA_900544905.1 uncultured Clostridium sp. | reverse complement strand
TCTACACGCGTAAGATCGTCGGCAGCGTCAGATGTGTATAAGAGACAGAAACTGCACTTTGGTGAAATGAAATTGCAATAGCGTACATTAATATTGTAAAAAGATATTTTTTTTCTTTAAAAAAATATAAACTAAAGACAAGAAAACCAATTGCTATATACTGTCTTTCAATATTCATTGTGGCAAAAAAAATTGTCGTTGTTATATAAAGTGACAATGACATAATACGGTATTCTTCATCTACAAATTTTACAATTGCAAAAGCAAAGGCAAACATTACAAAAAACGATGCAAATAAAAAAAAGAAGTCTTTATCTCCAAAAAATCTATTTATAAATCTGATATAATATCTAAAACCAGGCTCTAAAAAACTATCTGTCAATCCTTGAACAGTCCATTCATAATAGCTGATTTGAACATCGTAATCAGTTCCAACTTCAAATCTTATCCCTGAAATAATCGCCAAATAAAGACAAGAAATTATAAATATATTTTTTTTAATATCCTTTCCCTTAACATAAGAAAAAAAGTATAATACCACTATGGGAATTATATATACAGCCATTATATATTATCCTCCTAAAAGCTTCCTTCATATCTCGTATGAAAGAACTTTGCCTTTAAAAAAGCGGTGCCTTTTTTCCACCAATTAATCTTCTCCATATGAATACAGGCAACCTCTTTTATCTCTTGTTTTTTTATCCTTCCAGCTTTTATATTATAACTTAACCAAACATTAAAAATAATCTCACTTACCCTTCCATAAAATCTTCCTTGAAATGCAGATAATTCAGGCATATCCAGCCTTTTTCTAAGTTCAAATAATATATCAAATAACCATGTACAATATTCATTTAATAATTTTTTATCCATAATCATCATATTAAACATATATCCATATGTATGCTCCAGGACTTCATCATAAGTAGCTACATATTCTGGATATTTTTCGAAAATAATTTGTCTTGTTTCATCCAATTGGCTTGCATAATGTGTATGTGCATAATGACTATATAAGGTTTCTATATAATATCTTCTCTTGTTCGGAACAAACACTTTCACTTTCCCCAGATAAGGTTTGATATCTACATATTTTATTACTCCTTCCAAGGGCTGTTTGCATTTCTTAATACAAAAATGTCTCCTATAATGTACTAATCCGATATAATCAGAATCAATATTTTTCCATGCCCAGTACAAACCGGTCAATTCACAAAAACTTGAATTTAATTCTGATATATTATCCCCTGTATTATCCTTTGTATATCCCAGATTCAAATCCTTTCCATAGCTATCTTTTTTTCCTTCTGCGCCAACATGTAATGGTAAATAAATATCATCTGCTGGCATTTGATATTGCTTATGGGTTGCAATGATAATGCAGACATCTTTGTTAATACCTTCACTATTCAGGGACACGTCTATTTCCTCCATTTACAAATAAGGTTGCATTTTTATCTACTTATAACTGAAACTCCATACCTCTCTCACCACCTACACCGACCCCTCTTTTCCCAGCACCACCTTAAAGGTCTTTAATATAATTTCCAAATCCAGCGACAGCGAGAAGTTATCAATATACTCCTTGTCCAGCCTTACCACCTCTTCAAAGTCGGTAATGTCGCTTCTTCCGCTTATCTGCCACATTCCGGTAAGACCTGGTTTTGTCGCCAGCCTGCCCTTGTGATGCAGCTCATACTGCTCATACTCCTGAAGGGTGGGCGGTCTGGTTCCCACGACACTCATGCTTCCGGCAAGAATATTAAATGACTGTGGCAGCTCATCAATGGAATATTCCCTCAGAAATTTCCCTATGGAAAATCTCTTTCCATACCCGATAATTCTCGGGTCATCATCCATTTTGAACATCAGCCCATTCATTTTATTATGCTTCATCAGCTCTGCTTTTCTTGCCTCCGCATCCTGATACATTGTACGGAACTTCCATATCTTAAAGGTTCTTCCATTTTTTCCAACCCGCTCCTGCCGGAAGAAGACAGGTCCCGGGTCCGCAATCCATATCATAGGCGCAATCACAATCGTTAATAGTACTGTAATTACCGAGCCAAAAAAGCCAAAGAAAATGTCAATCATTCTCTTTATCATCAGCTGTCTGGCTGTAACCATATTCACACTGGCAGTAATAACCGAAATCCCATTTACCCGGTTTACAGTCGCTCTCGGTATCTGTACCAGATTCTGAATACTTACATGTACCGTAATTCCCATACCAATAAATGCATCTGCTATCTCTTCCACACAATCATGCTCCATGCAGATTAACACCTCATCCACCACATTGGTTCTGGCATATTCGTACATATCTGCAAGGGTTCCCACAACCGGAATATCATTGATTTTGGTGCCAGTGAGTTCCTTCCCTTTTGGAGCAAATGGAATGACTTTCCCATTCCCCATTTCCAGAGCGGCTGCCGCTTCTAAAGATGATGGCTGGTCTGCTAAAATGATTCCCACAATCCGCACTGTGCTGATTTTATTTTTATAAAACCTATGCAGAATTGCATGAATCTGGCTATATGGCGCAACTAACAGCATACAATCCTGGTTCTGGTCTTTGTTAATTTTCCGGCGCAGAATATTTTTCAGGGCATAATGACACAAAAACATGAAAATGCAGTTTACTGCAGGAAATGCAAAAATAACAAACCGGGAATAGCTGACCGAGGATTGTTCCGCAAACAAAAACATCACCAGTCCCGCTAAAAAATACAAGTTATAGGCAAAAAGCTTACGGAATTCCTCTGCTGCGTTCCGCTTTAGGACTCCAGAATATAACTCCGTAAAAAACAGCAATACAATATGGAGGATTGCAATAGCAAGCATAATGTGGTTATACTGCAAAAATTCTCCCTCTCCATTGAAAAGCCTTACCAGAGCATCCATGCCAAACCGGAGCACAACGGTTATGATAAAGCTTAACTCTATACAAAGAAAATCCAGCAGCATAAAGTCGATGTGCTTGTACCAAGCTTTATGATTCTTCTGATACATGTGTGTTTTTCTCCCTTTCAGCGTTCCCTCTTATATGCAGCTCCTCAGTTTTGCCTACTTCCTTAATTACAGTTACTGCCCCCCCCGAGTTTTCCGTAACTTCCGTAGTCTCCATAATAACGATTGTAGTAGTTTCCGTAATATCCCTTGCCATAATATCCTTTGCCGCCCATTTCAACCTTATTGAGAACTGCACCAAGAATCCGGCAGCCACTCTGCTCCAGCTGCTTTTTCACACGCTGCACAATTTTATAGCTTGCATTATCTGTCTCAATCACAATAATGGCACCGTCACAGAACTTTGCGATAATCGCCGCATCAATCACACTGCCAAGAGGCGGACAGTCAATAATTACATATTCATATTCATCCCTTGTCTCCTGTATCAGTTCCTTAAAACGGTCATTTCCCAGAAGCTCCGAAGGATTCGGTGCTGTCTGTCCCGTAAAAATAATACTGAAATTCTCTATATTCGTCTCATAAATGACATCCTTTAGCGAACTTTGTCCACTTAGATAATGGGTCAGTCCTTTTGTCTCAATATCCACATCATAACGGGCAATGGTAACAGATTTCCGGATATCTGCATCTATGTACAACACCTTTTTTTCATCCTCCGCCAATGAATTTGCCAGATGAAAGGATACTGCCGATTTCCCCTCATTGGGAACAGAACTGGTCAGGGCAATTACCTTTATATCATCCCCTGAAAAACGAATATTGGTACGCAGGGTCTTATAAGCTTCATTTGTTTTAAAATCTAATTTATTTTTTCTTCCAAAATTAACCTTCATATTGATTCCTTCCTATTCGGTATCCTGCTTTTTCGCAGAAGCCCCATGCTTTCCCTCCATCCTTATTTTCTGTTTCCGTTTTTTCCTCAGTCTGGCTGCATCCTTATCGTGTCCCCTTGTTGCCTTTTTTGAAACACCCTCCTCTAAAGGTATCAGTCCAAGTGTATTGATTCCCAGATATTTTTCTACATCCTCCGTTGTATGAATTGCATCATTCATTAGATAAAAGACTAAGATACACGCAACAGAGATGAACAGTCCAAGCATCGCGCCAATCAATGCGTTTTTGGTCAGACTCGGACTAGTCTGGTTTTCCGGAATATGTCCGTAATCTGCCACATTGGGCTGTTCGGTTTTCATAATGGTCCCCATTCGTTCCGCTGACACATCTGTCAGTTTATCCACAATGGTCTTTGCCATATATGCATCCGGATGATTCACTGTAATATAGATAAACCGGCTATTGGACGGATTCTCCACTGTCACCTCTCCAATAAATGCTTCATAGGTCATATCAAGCTCCAAATCCTCAATGACCTTATCCACAACCGGACGGCTTGTGATAAATACCTGATAATCCTGGGTTAAGGATGTACCAACCTGTAAATCCGCTAAGGATGTAATGCTTGTAGATTTTGACATGACATACAGCATGGAGGTAGAGCTATATATGGGTTGTATAAACGCAAGGGTACAGCCAGCTGCCAGACCCAGCCCTAATGCGGCAGCCAGGATAATTATCCAGATTTTCCCCAGTAACACAAAAAATAATTCCCGCAAATCAATTTCTATTTCATCATTTCTTTCCTCGTTCATCCTGCTTGTATCTCCCGTTTTCTATCCTTTTCATTCTATAATATATTGATTTTCAACCATTCTTTCCGGATTTTTGACAAAGAGCTCTCTCAGACGTTCCTCTCCGCATTTTTTCCGAATCCAGTCCACATAATCCACCACATAGGGTGCGCGGTCCTCCAAATCATGGGCATCTGTCCCCAGAAAGCTGATATAACCTTCTTTCACAAGCTTTTTACACCATCTGGTATTTTCATCCAGTATTCCTCCAAATAAACTGGATACATTCATTTGCAGATATGCTTCCATGCCAACCAGCTCATCCATCCGTTCCGGCTTCTTTAGCAGGCACCGGTACCGTTCCACATGTGCAATAACCGGGCGGAATCTCGCATGGGTAATTTTGCGGATTGCATCATATAATTGCTGGTAGCTGATTCGTATATTAAACTCCACCAGTACATATTTTGTATTGTTCATTGTTTGAATCTGTCCGTTTTTCAGGTCTTCAATAATACCATCCTCATATAATACCTCATTTCCCAGATAAAGCTTCATATCCGGGAACCGCTTCCCTGCTTCTAATTGAAAATCACAGAAAATGGAATCCAGTTCTTCCTTTGTATAACGGTTCCTGCCTCTCATGTAATGCGGTGTCAGTAATATCTTCCGAATCCCTTCCCCATATGCAATCTGAAGCATTTCCAACGCTTCCTCTGTGGTGGATGCGCCGTCATCCACACCAGGCAGAATATGACTGTGTATATCAAAATATTCCATCTTTCACCTCTGTACTTCCATTACGCATCATCCGATAAATACCGATTAAAATCATACCAAATGCCACTGCAAATGCAGTTACGCTAATCATAATCTTTATGCACCATCCTATATATTCCATTAAGAACAGATATAAATAGTCTGGCTCTATATATAAATGCGCATAGGGCTTTGCTATTACCAAAGCTGCTGCCAGAACCAGCAATACACTGCTGGCAGTTATCTGCGCTGCTGCTGTGTGTTTTACGCCGCGCTCTCTTCTTTGGTCCATAAAAAGCATTAATATAATTCCCAGTACAGCGCTTGCCAGCATACAAGAGCCACTGCTTTTTAACATCTCCATATAAGCTGTCTTTAAGTTTCCAATATATGGGGCAATATTATTATCCGGTAACGTTGTTTCTGCTTCTCCGTCCAGTGCCTTTAATGTGTTCTGTTTCATCATGTAAAAATACTGCTCATAGGTTTTCAATTCCCCCTCAGAGGAATTTTCCCCGGTATCCGTCCCCATACCGGCTATATATTCAGCGTATTCATACCGGAAATATCCACTGCTTTGCATGCTCTGTATAATTGCCTTTTTGTAAAACAATCCGGCATACAAAATAACAAAAAGGAAACATCCGAATAACGCTATTGATGTAGTAACCGTCAGTATATTCCGTATAAAATGACGGATTTTGCGGCGTTTGCTATGTCCCGGTCTTGCTCTTCTATGCTTTGGCCCTCCAAAACTCAGACACCTTTTTACCCATAAAACCACACCACAGACCAGGGTAACGGCAAGCAAACAAATCCCTATCCCCGAAGTAATACCCTGTATTACCGAAGGCAGCGGAGAATTTGATTTTGATATTACAACAGGTTTCCTGTCCCCTGTTGTAACAACAAGATTAGAGCCTTCCAAAACAACTGCAGCTGACGCCTCCTCTTTCAGAGGTCTCTTTTTTAATTTCTCCTTTGTTTCCGTGGGATTTGATGTTACATTCCAGATTGAATCCACAAATACCTCTGAGGACCCACCAGTTTTATCAGACTTTTCCGCATCCTTATTCTCTGCCTCTGTAACATCCTTTTTACCAGCTTCCTCCTTTGATTCCGCTTCCTCAGAAGACAGCTGCGTATCTCCGTTTTCGCCGCCTCCAACCTCATATAGATAACCCTGCGCAACACCATCCGCCACACTTCCATACATCATGGAAATTGCTTCATCTGCCTGCTCACTGGTCAAATCCACATCATCCTGAGCCAGATACGCTTCCAGCTGGTTAATGTAAGCGGAACCTGCCTTATACTGTTTTCCGTTATATGTAAATGTTCCGTTTGCTGCTGCAAGCACTCTCGCCTCATTTCCATTAATATTTCCAGCATGTACCAGTATTACCGGTGACAGTACACATATTCCAAGCAGCACGCACCCACATAAAAATTTTTTTATTCTCCGTAATCTCATTCTTTGTTATTTCCTTTATACGACGGAAGCTACACCTAAAGCCCGGAAGAAAAAAGTCTGACTGCCAACCAACTGTATGACAGTCAAACCTCCTCTTCCATCCAGGCTGCTGCACAAGGAAAACTATTTTTCCCTGTACCAATCAGCCCTCACGGCATTCCTTACTTTTTATTAATTTTCTGTCTCCACAACGTCTGCAGAAAGTGCATCTGCCAAATCCTGGATGTCCTTTTTCACATGGCCTACAAAGTAAAGTGAGCCATTTTCCGCATATACCTTCCTTGTTGTACCATTATCTACAACAGTAATATATGGATTTGCCAATGTCACATCTGAAAGCGTATGGTTTCCAATTGTAATGGTATAGCTGTAAGACTTGTTCGTAAATTGTGCAACCTGAAGCTGCTTAACAAAGGTTACCACATTTGTAGTGACTGCAAACTCAACAGTTGCCTTACCCTCTCTTATATCCTCTAATGTCTTTCCATTCTCAAATGTAAGGGTATCACCTGTATAAGTCGCAGTATGGTCCTTACCATTCACCTTAACTGCCTTAGTTGTACCTGCCTTAAGACCTGATTTCTTCAAAATATCAATAATATCTTTTTCAATTGCATCTGTCTTTCCCGTATAAGCTACAGAAACAGTGGCGGTTCCAGTCTTAGGCGTTACCTTTGTCACCTGCTCAACCACACGAAGCTTAATCGATGCTGTTTTACCATTTACAGACTTGGCTGTCACGGTCACGGTACCTCTTGCAATACCCTTTACAACACCGGTCTTGGCATCTACCGTAGCAAATTTCTGTGAAGCTGTGTCAATAGAATAGGTAACGGTTGTATCAAATGCGTCTGCATTGGTAACAGCCTTAACTGTAACGGTTTTTCCAACATAAACCTTTTCCGGTGCTGTTGTAAATGTAATACCGGTAGCCGGATTCTTAACAGTAATGACAATGCTGGCTGATTTTTTGGAGCCATCAATTGCGCTTGCCTTAATTGTCACCTTGCCTGCCTTCTTTGCCGTAACCTTACCTGTCAGCTTATCAACCGCAGCAATCTTCTCATCAGAAGAGGAATATACAACCTTCTGCAGGGTAGCCTTTTTATCAACCGTACCCTTAACAGTTGTTGTCTTTCCTGTCTCCACAGTTGTTGCACCCGCAGTGATGGCAACCTTCTTTGTCTTAGTCTTAATCTTCTTTGTTACAACAACGGTAAAGGATGCCTTCGCTTTTCCCTTATCCTTCGCAGTAACCGTAATTGTTGCCGTACCTGAGTTTTTTGCAGTAATCTTACCGTTCTTGTCAACCTTTGCAACACTTGGCTTACTTGACTTATAGGTTACTGCCTTACTGGTCGGTTTTGGATTTGCAAAGGAATTTTTAATGCTATACTTCTTACCCTTCTGTAAGGTATATACACCTGCTGCAGAGCCAACCGGCTTTTTAACGGAAGGCTTAACCTTTGTTACCATCTGCTTAACTGTAACCTTAACGGTTGTCTTCTTATCCGCCTTAATGGTAATGGTAGCCTTACCTGCTTTCTTTGCTACTAATTTTGCTGAGGATTTTGTATAACCCTTTTGAACTGCAACAACCTTCTTATTGCTTGATGTAACTGTTACCTTTTTCGGAGTACCAGACACCTTATACTTTAACGTAACTGTCTTGTTGTCTGCGCCACGGTTAATGGTTGTAACACTCTTCTTGTTCTTTACAGAAACCTTTTTGGCAGCTGCTTGTGCCGTTGTGCCAAATGAAAGCGCAAAAACGAATGCCAGCGCAACCATAGCTAATCTTGTAATTTTTTTCATGTTTCTTCTCCTTTCATTTTCTGCCCATAAACCAATTGTTTGCAAGACAAAGTTTTGCAAACATATATTGTGGACATAATACCTCTATATCCGTATTTTCACTTAAAGAATATAAACCCTTTTGCATCATATGTCAAGCTTTTTGACATTAGACATGTTTCTTGACATTTGCAAGTATAACGTCAATTCCATGTTAAAATTGGCACGGAGGTAAGAAAATGGAGATTGGTAAGATAATTCAAGGTTTACGCGAAGAAGCAAATATCCGGCAATCCGAATTAGCCAAAAGTCTTGGCCTTGGACGCACCACAATATCAAATTATGAAAACAACTACAGTTCACCGGATTTGGAAACGTTAATCCAGATTGCCAATTTTTTTCATGTCAGCACTGATTACCTGTTAGGCATAAGTTCTGTTAAAAACGCACCGCAAAATCTCCAGGAAGATGAAGCCAAAGTCCTTAAATATTACAGACGTCTGAACTCCGAAAATAAAGACTACATTAACGGAGAAATGATAAAATTATTCAGAGAGCAGGAATCCTCTGAGAAATTCTCAAAAAATGTCATATCCTCAAATGTGAGCAAAATGTAATTTACATTAACCTTTCAATCAAAAAAGACCGCTCACCATAGCGACCTTACCAGATAGTTTCTTTTGCTATCTCTTTTTCTCGTATCAAATCTAAATCCACCTGTAATCTCTTTACTTTGTAAAATATGATTTCTTACAAAACAGCTTAACCATAATAAAGATAAAGAGGCAAAATAATTCGCCTCTCCTCTTAATCATTTCAATATTCCAGCCAGTGCTTTCATTAACTCATTTACATTAATTGGTTTTCCCAAATGACCATTCATGCCTGATCTTATAGCTTCTCTTTTATCCTCTTCAAATGCATTTGCTGTCATGGCAAGAATCGGTATGCTTGCTTTCTCAGAGTCAGAAAGCGTCCTGATTATTCTCGTTGCTTCATATCCATTCATATTTGGCATCTGAATATCCATCAGGATTAAATCATAATATCCTGCATCGGCATTGTTAACCATATCCACAGCAATCTGTCCATCTTCTGCCCGTTCTATTTCAAATCCCGCTTCCTTTAATATCTCCATTGCAATTTCGGCATTCAAATCAATATCCTCTGCCAACAGAATCCTCTTTCCCAGAAACTGTTTTGGATCCAGCTTCACTCCAGTATGCTCCACGATATCCGATTTGTTCGCTATCTTATGGGGAATCGTCACAATAAATGTTGTTCCAACTCCTTTCTTACTATGTACCTCTATTTTTCCTTCCATAAAATCTACCAGACGCTTCACAATCGGCATTCCAAGTCCTGTACCTTCTATTTTGTTGTCCGTTACTGAATTTTCCCTGGCAAATTCCTCAAAAATATGCGGCAGGAACTCTTCCGACATTCCCATACCGGTATCTGAAATTGTGGTCTGATACAGAGCATACCCCTCTCTGTCCGATGGAATCTCTTCAAGATGCATATTTACCTTTCCACCCGGATTTGTGTACTTATAGGCATTAGAAAGAATATTGAGAAATACCTCCCGAAGCTTGATTGGGTCACAGAAGACATATTGATGTTCCACATCAATCTGCCTTGTAAATTCAATACCCTTCTGAATCATCATCTCCTGAAATACAGAATGCAGTGTATCATTAAACTGTTCTGCACTCCATGCGCTCTCTTCAACCTTCAACGTTCCCTTTTCAATGCGGGCCATCTCAAGCACATTATTTATTATGGAAAGCAAAACCATATTAGAATCCTGTATCTTTTTCAGATAGTCTGCCCTCTTCTCCGGTCTTTCCTGATACTTTTCCAGAAGATCGGTAAAGCCAATAATAGCATTCATTGGAGTCCGAATATCATGTGACATATTAAAAAGGAATGATGTCTTTGCGTTGTTCGCTGCCTCTGCCATTTCAGTTGCTTCCTGCAAAGCCTTACGGTTGCGTATCTCTTCTTCTTTCAAAGAGGTCATATCCTGTATTGCAAAAAGTACGGTCACCGGTTTGCCTTTGTTACGTTCAAGACATATAATCGATATATTTTCCCATCGCAGCCCTTCTTCCAGTTGTATCTGATAATCATACTGCAGATATGGCTTATCTTCCGTAAGTTGCTCTTGAATATATCGGCTGTCGAGAACTTCTTCCATATTTATTCCACTTTCCGCACAGATGCATTTCTGTAAAGTCTGTGCCACGAAATCCGAATAATGCCCCTCCTTCGAAATATCGTGCTCACAACCATCCAGATACACATAAATATCTTCATCCAGATCTACAACTATAAAGCGAGAAAAAAGTTCTGTTACACCACCTACAATATTTTCTATTTTTCGTTTTTCTTTTACAAGGCGGCGGTTCCTTCTCTGGTTCCACACAATCAACCCAATGATATATAAAACAAATGCCAATGTCAAAAAAATCTCCAGCCTCACACCTGCCGCATTTGCATTATGAATCATCGAGTCCGTAACATTAGACGGAAATCCCTGAATTATCATCCAGTCAATAGAATCTATGGGGGTAATATAAATATTTCCGGTTCCCCACTCCACATCATAAACACATCCATAGGATTGCCTGTTTCTAAAAGCCTGTTCAAATTCTATAGCTGTATTTTCCTGAAATCCCGCATAGTTAAGCAAAAGCTCCAGCATATTTTGCTGCGAACTTTCCTGCGTAGAATCGGAGATAACCGTTCCATCTGCCATGCAAAGATATGTTTTCCCTTTTTCTCCCAAAAAAACCGTATTTAAAATTTCCTGCATCCGTTTCTCGCGGTAATGACCATTTAATACACCTATAATCTTACCATCCTGATATAAAGGAGCATAAAAAATAATTAATGTTTCATTTGTAATTCTAGAATCAAAAACCACCTCAATGCCACTGTTTCCTTTCATCCCCTCAATAAAATAAGAACGGTCCGAAACATCTGCAGTTCCACCTGATGCAGTATGGTCTTTTCCGGTAGAATCAGTAAACTCTATGTAATCAAACGGAGAGTTTACAGTAATCTCCTGCAAAACATCCCGCACATCTTGCCCTGATGTCAATATATCATTCTGGCTGCACAAGGATGCAATCTGCCTGATGCTGTTTTGAGCATCCGTTAATACAGCATCAATATATGTGGCTTTCTGAAGTGCTACATCTTCAGCATACCTTTCATTCTGTTTCAAAATCCGGTTATGATTCTCTCTTGTAAATATCAAAAATACAACCACAATAAATACTATCAGTATGCCCCCTAAAGCAATCTGTCTCGCTACTTTTCCATTAACATCTTCCATATTCTTTCCCATTTTCATCCCCACAGTAGATTCCTTCGTTCCATAACACATTGTTCACATTCTGGCTATCATAATATCACAAAAATATACAAAACACTTATTTTATTTGTTATAATTCACCACGCATCTCCTTTATACAAAATTCGGCCAATCCACTCGTTAAACAATATAAATTTAAAACTAAGGGAAATATTCATCGGCCCTGCCCTTTTTAGTGTTTCAAACTTGTTTCCGTCTTTAAGATATAATCCAACCCCAAAACAGCCAAACTTAATATCTTCCATAACTTCACCACCATTTTTACTTGTTTTCATCATATCATATTGCCTAAAAAAGTGCAATTCAACAACGCATGTTGTTTACTCTATCCGTTAATATTAAACAAAGCTTAACTGTATCATCTCATCTATATAATCTGGATATACTATTTTTCTAAAATTCCCCTTATCTATTAAAGCTTCTTCCATCAATCCTTATTTTTTAGTGATACATATATTGCAGTTGCTTCCACCTGGCAATTTATAGATTTTTGAGGATTAAACGCAATATCTGTAAATGTATCATATTCCATTATCTTTACAGCTAATTCCTTATTTAAATGCAAAGTGTTAATATACAACCAGTTATAAAAATAATTGTTCAAAATATTAGAACTTCTGCTTGTGGATTTATAGGTGTTGTGGTCAAGCATTTTTGTAACACTACAACCTAATTTTTGCTATGGGGTTTATGCAACCCCATAGCGTGCCTCGTAAGACGTTCTGTAATTACTATAAGAATGCGGACGTACATGGTTATATTGTACATACGCAAATTCTTCAACGGCTGTATAGAGTTCCTCTTCTGTATGATAGTAATGCTGGTAGATAAGATCATTCTTTAATGTATTGAAATATCTTTCCATTGGAGCATTATCATAAGGATATCCAGCTTTACTCATGCTCTGGGTTATGCCGAGTTTCTCACAGAATTCTGTGAACTCCCTGGAAGTGTACTGGCTGCCCTGGTCTGAATGAACCATTAGCTTGTTTAAATCTATTCCCGGTTGAGACTTAAT
This sequence comes from uncultured Clostridium sp., assembly GCA_900544905.1. Taxonomy (GTDB): domain Bacteria; phylum Bacillota; class Clostridia; order Lachnospirales; family Lachnospiraceae; genus CAG-590. The sequence goes on along the minus strand of UQXF01000076.1, from coordinate 4,862 downwards.
AGCTTTTTCCAATGTTCTTTTTGCCAAGTCTGCTGTTATGTTTCGGTCTGTTATACTTGCAATGACGCTTCGGTCATGAAGGTCAATAATTGTACAATTATAACGTTTACTGCCATCTGTCAGAAATAGATATATGAAATCAGTACACCATTTTTGATTGATTTTGGCTGAATGAAAATCCTGATTCAGCTTGTTTTCATAAACCTTGTGCGCGACACCGCTTTTGTAATCCGGTTTTCTCTTTCTGGAAATTGAAAAAAGCTGCATCTCTGTATTCATATATTTATGAACAGTTAAGCGACTGATATCATATCCTTTACGACAAAGATATGCATGAATGGTTCTGTAACCATCAACTCCGCCATGGGAATGATATATTTCACGAATAGAGGTTTTGATTTCTTCTTTGTGTTGATGATAACCAGCTTTTCGATTTTTAAGGTAATTATAATAAGCATTGGGACATATGTTAAACTTCTTAAGAAGCCATCGCAGTCCAAACTGATTATTGTATTTTTGAATGAATCGATAAGCCTCTAATCGATTTCCTTCGCAAAGAATGCCGCTGCTTTTTTTAGGAAGTCATTTTCCTTTTGGAGTTCAGCAAGTTGTTTTTTGAGCTTGAGATTCTCCTTCATGTAATCATAATCGGCTTGGGCTTCTTCATTTGTTTGGCATTCTGTGCGGAATTGTGCTGTCCAGTTAGAAATACTTGCGTGTGATATACCGTATTCAGCCGCAAGACTTTTGATGGATCTTCCATCTTCAAGATGAAGACGGACTATCTTCTTCTTGAATTCTGGTTCATAGTGTTGGCTCATTTGTAACATACCTCATTTCCTCCTAAGATTATACCTTATTAGGTCGAGCTGTTACAACTATGTTATATCACAACATATCTTACTTATCACAAGCTTATACCATATAATACTTATTATTGGATTTTAGCTAACTATTCATAATCTGCTTTTAGTAATATATTAAAGAATATAGATAATCAACTTTTTAGTCCCAAAAGAGGGTTGCCTTGTGGCAACTTCTTTTGTGGGAAATTTATCTAACACCTCTCTGCTTCATTTGTCTTCTGGAACAATCCATCCTCCATCATCAACAATAAGACAGAGCATTTTGATTGAATCACCATAATATACATCATCACCGTAATTGATAACTGCATTACGAATTGAATCATGCCATTCCTGATTTGTTCCACAGGCGGCCGCAATCATAAAAGGTGCTGTAAAACAAAGCTCCTCATAATTTTCAATCGGAGTTCCATCCAGTTTATATCCTGCTCTGATTCTCTGTGGTTCTCCATCTGTTGAATCCAAAATAAAACCATTCAACATTTCTGCAAATGCAAGCGCATCTTCGTTCCCGTTAATAAGATAATCCATACTGATTCTCCATGGGGTTCGGCAACTGTTATAGTAATAGGCACCATCATACTCGCTTTCAAGATAATTGGGTGATGCAGGAACAAATGCTCCCGAATCATCGTCTTTTACAATAAAATCAGGTAAAATACCCACGTTATATTCATCCGTAATACTGTTGATTATATTATAAGTACTTTCATACACCTTTAACCAACGTTCATCACCTGTGATTTTTGCGAATACCGGCATATATTGTAAAATGAAATCCGAAGACCGTGTCGCTGAATAATATTCATCCCCTTCTTTGGATGAATATACCCAATCACCAAGCTGCATTATCCAGTCTGTTTTGTTCACTTCATAGGTCATAATATCATTTATAATGTCTATGGCAGTCTGCTTATAGGGAATTTCCCCATCGCTTCCCCAAATACTGTCTGCCATAAGCAAAGCATACGCAATATCCATATCTCCATCTGTTGCAGAATCTGAGCCTGTTGTGTCAACAATTGCACTACCATTATCCTCTTGCTGCCATGCCATTAAATTAGGGCCGATGCTGCTCAAATGTGCACGATAATAGCGATACATTCCGTCAAAGATAGATTTTGCATCCTTATCATAATCTGCCATACTTACTGTAATCAACATACCATAACCATGTGCTTCCGAAACTGTAACTGCTGTTGCAGAATTATTTTGTGAATATGTTTCACCACTATACCAAACGTAGTATTGGTCTTCATTGGTTATATAGGAATTTTTTATGACATATTCATTTTTCCATTTTTCATAAAAATCAACCGTCTCTTCCGAAAGAGTATTTGTTGTGGCGGAAGAGTCATCTGCCATGGACACATATACAATGACAATCAATATAACTAATATACATACTATGCTTAAACCTGTTATTTTCTTCATATATTTTATAAATCCTCCAAATCCTTCATTGCACAATCTTAACCATAAAACCGGAAGTTACCAAATTAATCTTTATACCCTTGTAACCACTTCACCGTTCTTCTCCAGGAATGAAAGTGATGTATATGATGCAGAACCAGCACCAGAAGGATATAGTAAAATCCGACGGCAGATGCATCAGAAAAACCACAACCACAGAACACAAAGTTCAAAGTCGTAAGTCCAAAAAATAAAATAAGCCTATAGCAAGTCTACGAAAACGACTTGACTTTAGCCCGTGCGCTGACCTCGCCAGATGCATATAAAAAGGCTCAACCCCTTGTTAACAAAGGGCTGAGCCAATTAAGTCAATTAATACGCAAACAGTATTTAATTACTCAATAATTGTAGCAACACGACCTGAACCTACTGTACGTCCACCTTCACGGATAGCGAATGTAAGACCCTGCTCCATAGCTACTGGGTGAATTAACTCGATAGTCATCTCTACGTTATCACCAGGCATGCACATCTCTGTACCAGCTGGTAACTCGCAAACACCAGTTACGTCTGTTGTTCTGAAGTAGAACTGTGGACGGTAGTTGTTAAAGAAAGGTGTATGGCGTCCACCCTCGTCCTTAGTCAAAACGTAAACCTGAGCTGTAAACTTCTTGTGGCACTTAACAGTACCTGGCTTAGCTACAACCTGGCCACGAACGATATCTGTTCTCTGGATACCACGAAGTAATGCACCGATGTTATCACCAGCCTGAGCCTCGTCTAATAACTTACGGAACATCTCGATACCAGTTACAACAGTCTTCTGTGTCTCTTCCTTAACACCGATGATTTCAACTTCATCATTAAGGTGTAACACACCACGCTCTACTCTACCAGTAGCAACAGTACCACGACCAGTAATTGTAAATACGTCCTCTACAGGCATTAAGAATGGCTGGTCAGTTGCACGCTGTGGGTCTGGGATATACTCATCTACAGTGTTCATTAACTCAAGAATCTTGTCGCCCCACTCGCTTGAAGGGTCTTCAAGAGCCTTAAGAGCAGAACCCTTAACAATTGGGCAATCATGGAAATCATATTCCTCTAACTGCTCTGTTACTTCCATCTCTACTAACTCGATTAACTCCTCGTCATCGACCATATCACACTTATTTAAGAATACTACAATGTAAGGTACACCTACCTGACGAGATAATAAGATATGCTCCTTTGTCTGAGCCATAACACCGTCAGTAGCAGCTACTACAAGGATAGCACCATCCATCTGAGCAGCACCAGTAATCATGTTCTTAACGTAGTCAGCATGTCCTGGACAGTCAACGTGTGCATAATGTCTCTTCTCTGTCTCATACTCAACGTGAGCAGTAGAAATTGTAATACCTCTTTCTCTCTCTTCTGGAGCCTTATCGATATTCTCGAATGCAACAGCCTCACCAGTACCTAATCTCTCATGAAGAGTTTTTGTAATTGCTGCTGTTAAAGTAGTTTTACCATGATCAACGTGTCCGATTGTACCAATGTTACAATGTGGTTTTGTTCTTTCAAATTTAGCCTTTGCCATTTTGAATATCCTCCTTAAATATACCACCCAATAGGGCATTTTAGTTTACGATGTTTTAACTCGGCTAATACTGATTATATTTCATAAAGTACAGTTTTTCAAGCCTTTTTCGTATTTTTTATGCGTTTTTGTTAGATAAAATCTTTTCCTGAACAGACTTCGGAACTGGCTCATATTTTTCGAAGAACATTGAGTAGTTTCCACGTCCCTGAGTTCTGGAACGAAGGTCTGTAGAGTATCCGAACATTTCTGAAAGCGGAACATATCCTCTAACGATCTTTCCACCGCCGAGGTCATCCATACCTTCGATACGTCCACGACGAGAGTTGATATCACCGATGATATCTCCCATGTACTCTTCAGGCATGGTTACTTCTACCTTCATGATAGGCTCGAGCAGTACCGGATCAGCTTTCTTCATAGCGTCCTTAAATGCAAGGGAACCGGCAATATGGAGCTTGTTCTTGACCGCAAGCTTCAGGAGAAACGGGTTTTCCCGGCCATCGACATTCAGAAATCCGGTACCAGACGAGAAGATCTGCTTCTGAGCAAAGACGAGCAGGAAGCTGTATATATTATGCGAAAGGCTCTTAACGGAATGAAGTCTGATGAGGCAGTGGAACAGATCCTGAACATGTTTGCACGTACTGCAAATAATGCTGAATTTGTGCAAATGGTAAAAAAACAGAAATTGTAATGTTCACAAAAAACACCGTGCAGAATATTATCTGGGATTAGTTTTAGAAATTTTTATAAATAACTTGCATTTCTCATAACGCCATGCTATAATCAGTAGGCTGTGTAAAGTGTGAATTCGTCAGATTCAACGCAAATAAAATAGAATAAATATAGAGAGGTGAAAATCATGAGAGAAGGAATCCATCCGAACTACTATCAGGCAACTGTAACCTGCAACTGTGGAAACACATTCGTAACAGGATCTACTAAGAAAGATATCCATGTTGAAATCTGTTCCAAATGCCATCCATTCTACACTGGAC
>UQXF01000075.1 GCA_900544905.1 uncultured Clostridium sp. | reverse complement strand
ATTCACAAATCTTATATCAGTTTTTTGAGTTTACACAAAACTTGAAACGGTCTCATAATAAGGGCTATAATCTGCTTCGAATCTGTCTGTGGGCAGCCTATATCGCATCCGTTATCCTCCTGCTTTTAGTGATTGCAGGGTTTGTTTTAGGCTGGTCAAAAAAAGTTCCTTTAATCACATCCTTAGCATATTCTGTAGTGGCAGGTATATTTTTTGCGTATCTTCGATTTGGGTTTATTGGACATTTCTGGAAAAAGTTTGCCAAGCTGTCGCTGGATAATTCCCTTACAGAAATTATGCCGATAAAACCGCTGCATCATCTGTATTCTGTTGCATTACCTTTTGCATTGATTGTATGTGTGGGTATTTTGGCAATCAGTATTGTAAGCCTTGTTTTGAGAGAAAAAGAAGAAGTTCTGGATTACGACAGGGAGTATGGATATAGTGGGGATTTCTATGTGAATAGCGGAGAAGGGAATAGTGCACTTCGCGGTACCCAGGCATTTGTCGATAATTTGGATACATATGGCAGTGGAGGAGTGCAGTCGGATATCCAGCCATTTAATGAAGAAGTGTCAGGCTATTATGTGGAGCCGGATATTATATCGGAAAAGCAGACGCCAATTGCGCAGGTAATACCGTCAGTTCCGGTCATACAACCAATGGCATGCGGTAAGGTGCGTTGTACAAAGGGTGTTGCCTTAGGCCAGGGCTTCCAATTGCCACAGGATAGGAAGGTGATTGTAGGGAAGAGTCCAAGTAAGACCAATTTAACAATCAATTATCCAAATGTAAGCAATGTACATTGCAGTATCCGTTATAATCCAGCGACAAATACTTATATCGTAAAGGATCATTCTACGAACGGAACCTTTGTGAACGGAGCAAGGATGCCAAAGGGTGTGCCGATTGAGTATCCGGCGGGAACGGTGCTTGTATTGGCAGATGGGACAAATGAGATTACATTGGGGTAAAGGAGAAGAACATGGATAATATGAAGGAAGATCGTTCAATTATATTGTTTATTATATTAGATGTATTGTGGGCTGTGGTGAATCTGGCTATCGGCATGTTTGTGCCATCTATTGTAAAATACAGTATTATTGCCTTTGACTTGGATTATGCAGGAAATATTATTGTGATAGTGCTTGGTATTAATCTTATTTATGTTATTGTATATATGATAATTCTTTTTCGGTTTTATAAGAGCTGGATTGAAGATATTAATGTGATTTGCGACGGTGATGGGCAGCATACGGAAGAAGTGGGTATGTTTATTTTACTAAGTATTGTAACTCTTGGCATTTATTCTTTTTTTTGGCAATACAATGTGCAGAATCGCTTAAAAAGTAATGCTTCCAGATATAATGTCATGGTTTCGGATTCGGGAAGTACTGTACTGTTGTGGAATTTGTTAGGAATATTACTTTGGGGAATAGGACCGCTAATTGCTTTGCACATAATGTTAACGAGTACAAATCAATTGGTATACGCATATAATCATGGCGGAATTATGCCGCAGCCACGACCAATGCCGGTACCACAACCATTACCACAGCCGCAGCCGTTCCCGCAACCACAGCCGGTACCGCAGCCACGACCAATGCCGCAACCACAGCCAATGCCGCAAGTTCTGCCGTTCCCGCAACCGCAGCCAGTGCCGCAATCCAATACAATGGGACAGGTGCGGTGTATAAAAGGAATGGCAGCCGGACAGGGATTCCGACTGCCGCCAAACAGAAAAATGGTGATTGGTAAAAATCCGGGCAAGGCCACGTTGGTACTCAATGAATCCTATATCAGCAATGTACACTGTACCATACAATATAATGAAGGGAACAATACATATATTGTCACAGACCATTCTACAAATGGAACCTTTATTAATGGAATCAGAATGCAAAAAGAGATGCCTACGACCTGTCCGGCGGGAACAGTACTGATGCTGGTAAATAGTAATATTGAAATCAAACTGGGTTAGTTTGCCCATGGTAAAAAATGGATACGCAGGATGAGTGAGGAGAATAGAGCACAATGGATGTAAAAAGATTAGGACAATATGGGCAGGACATGAATGTACAAAGTGCCCCACAATTTACTATTATGGATTCCACCGGAGTATTAAGAGAGTATCCATTGCATCCGGAAAACCAGCAAAGATTGGTTTTAGGACGTTCTACAGAGTGTGACATTAAAGTGGAATGCAGTGGCATGTCAAATCTGCATGGTAAGTTCAAATGGATAAACGGGAAACTGTATTATGCAGATATGGGAAGCACAAACGGGACGTATATACATAAGCAGGGTAAGACATATTTTGAAAAAAAGAGCAGAAATTATATTCCTCTGGCAGATGGAGATTTTATTTCCATTCATCCACAGGTGCAGGATGCGAAGAATGGTTTTATTTTGTTATATACCGAACGCAGTGATGGCGCACGTTGGACAAAAGTGGATATTGGCAATGAAAAAATAACGTTAGGGCGGGCAGATAACAATGATATTGTTATCCCTCATGTTAGTGCATCCAGACAGCATGCGGAAATAGTGAGGTATCAGGATAGTTATGTGATTCGTGACTTATCCAGTATGAATGGAGTGTTTTTAAATAGTTCCATGATTCATCAGCCGGTTAAATTAAAGGATAATGACTTGATTACTATTTTAAATATGCGGATTATTTATAATGGGGGATTTTTATTCTACAGAAGCAGACAGAACGGTGTTACCTTGCATGTCCGAAACCTATATAAAAAAGTAAATAAAGAGAGGTATATTTTACAGGATGTCAATCTGGATATTGGCAGTAATGAATTTGTGGCAATTATTGGAGGTTCCGGTGCCGGAAAATCTACCGTCATGAATGCAATCAGCGGATTTGACCGTGATGTTACTGGACAGATTGTTTGTGATGGAATGGATATGCGAAAGAATTTTTCAGTGCTCAAGAATATGATTGGATATGTGCCGCAGGAGGATATTATCTATAATAATCTGACCCTTCGGCGGATGCTTTATTACACTGCAAAATTAAAGATGCCAAAGGATGTCAGCAGCCGGGAGATTGACGACCGGATTACGAAGGTACTTGACATGGTAGAACTTTCGGAACATCAGGATACGTTTATCCGGAAGCTGTCTGGAGGGCAAAAGAAACGGGCAAGTATTGCCGTGGAATTGCTGGCAGACCCAAGTCTTTTCTTTTTAGACGAGCCCACCTCCGGTCTGGATCCGGGAACGGAGAAAAATCTGATGCAGACCTTAAACCGTCTGGCAAAATTGCAGGGAAAGACGATTATTATGGTAACCCATACTACTCAGAATCTGCATCTGTGCGATAAGATTGTGTTTATGGGACCGGGAGGAAAATTGTGTTTTTGTGGAACGATAGAGGAAGCAATTATTTTCTTTCAAACAGACAATCTGGTAGATATGTACAATATGATTGCTGCAGATACAGACCGTTGGGCAAGAAAGTGGAAAATAGAGCAGTCGGATTCGGTAAGCATGCAGACTGGGAACGGACAATTTGAACATACTGGAACGGTGTATATGGGAAAGAGTGCAGGACGGGGAAATAGGACAGCGGCTGCCCGTATATCAAGGTCACAGGCTGGCTTTTTTCGTCAGTTATGGGTATTGACACTCCGTTATTTTGAAATTATTAAAAATGACTGGCAATGTCTTTTAATGTCCTTTTTTCAGCCGGTTATTATTGCTCTGTTAATTAATGTTGTCGCATCAGATGATGTTTTTGATGTATACGAACCGACGAAATCCATTTTATTTTCGTTGAGCTGTGCAGGAATATGGATTGGTCTTTTTAATTCTATACAGGAAATCTGTAAGGAGAGAAATATTCTTAGACGGGAGTATATGGGTAATTTAAAGCTTCCTGCATACGTGCTGTCCAAATACAATGTACAGCTATTTGTAACAATGTTACAGGCATGGATTATGATGGGTATATTTACCCTTACGGTGGGATGTGAGGATAAAGGGCTTATATTTGAGCATTCATTTTTTGAAAAATTCTTACTGATGTGGATGACAATCTATGCAGCTACCGCTTTAGGCTTTGCAATTTCTGCTATGGTGCGTTCAGCAGATAAAGCCATGGTTTTAGCACCATTTGTATTAATTATACAACTGCTCTTTTCCGGCATTCTGTTTGATTTAGATGGGATGGGAAAACATATTGCAAAATTCACTGTAAGCAAGTGGTCGGTAGAGGGTTTTGGAAGTATTGCAAATTTGAATAAATTGAAGATGCGGTTTGAAATCAACCATAGTGATGTGGCAGACATGATTGAGGATTTGCACAAGGCAGAATCAGCATTTAAGCATACAGTAAAGCATTTGTCCCACTCCTATCTTGTATTAGCTGTTATGATAGTGGTGTGTTGTGGATTTTGCATGATTGCACTTAGAAATTTGTCAAGAGATAGACGATAACGAATTAAGGGAAAAGATACAGGGGGATGAAGGGAATGGCAAATAATAGAACAAGAGTGAATTATGCAATATATGAAAATATTGGAGCCCATACCGGCTATTCTTCTAAAACAGAATATTGTGTATTGTGCCGTAGAAACGGGAAGATGGAGTTATGGGGACAAATTAATGTTGAGGATGCAGCAGAAGTTTATTTTATCAGAGTACAATATCCGACAGGAAGCTTATATTATGGATGCGGTGTGGAGGATGATGGTGCAATGTTTTTGGTCAATCCTTTGATAAGAAGAGGGAAAACAAAATTTATCCGAACAATCACGTTTATGAATGAAATGCAAAAAGAGACTGGGCGATTGTCTTTTATTTGGATAAAGAAGGAAGGAGAGCATGCACTGATTTTGGAAAGTGGAGAAAAGCAGGTGTTGGTACAGAAACTTGTAGAAACAGAAGGATTTCATCTGGAATTTTCTGATGACGATGCATATGATGACAAAGAGTCACCATGGTATTTCAGGAGATTTGATGACCCGCTGATGGCAGCGATGATTTATGATGAGCAGGAAAATATGAGTAATAAGTTTAAGGAGCGGTATGGGGTAACACTTCCCGGCGATATTCCAGATGAGTTGGTGGCGATGTTGTTGTCTGTACCATTTTTTGAATTAGGGTTGTAGTTAGAGAAGAAAGTATTATGTAAGAATATATGCCTATAAGTAGTTTGGAGAAAAGAAAAAATATGGAAGCTGGAGTAAAACAAAGGTAGTTTGTGTTGGGGAAAGGTAAATGTGTTATAAAATTACAAGAAGGAGATTTCAAGGATGAAAAAGAAATATATATTAGTAATTTGCTGTATCAGTATGTTATTAACAGGCTGTGGGACAGACACAGAACAAGAAATATGGTCTGTAGAATCAACAAAAACAGAAATAACGGAAACAGAAACGCCGGAATTTACAGAGGAAGTACAACAGGTGGAGAATACTTCGGAAGAAAATGAGGAGAAGCAGACAGAAGTTTTCGCAAAGGCAAAGAAGATGCACAAATACGCAGATGTATTAACAGCATTCTGTTGCAACCAGGAACCAGAGGGTGGTCAATTGGAATATATGGAAAGCAAGGAAACCCCGAATCAGTATGCCATCTATGATATAGATAGGGATGGAAGCGAAGAAGTAATTATACTGTATACGGAGTCTTCCATGGCAGGAATGACAGCCCGGATTTATGACTATGATGCTGACACGGATGAAACGGTATTAGAATTGTTAGAATTTCCGGCACTTACGTTTTATGATAATGGGGTCATTAAGGCAGAATGGTCTCATAATCAGGGATTGGGTAATGACTTATGGCCATACAATCTGTATAGCTATGACTCTGAAACAGACAGTTATGTTAGCCAGGGTTCTGTGGATACGTGGGATAAGTGGTTTAGAGAGGAGGATTATGATGGCACACCGTTTCCAGATGAATTGGATACGGATGGAGATGGAATTTTATATTATCTGAATGATGGTTCTTCAGATGGTGAAACGGTAACAGTAAATCAGGCGGAATATGATGTATGGTATCAGTCTGTCGTGGGTGATGCATCAGAATTAGAGCTTCCATGGAAGACTTTTGATATAGATGAAATTACTGGATATGGGGAAGAGTATATGACACTGCTAATGGAACAGCTTGAGGAGATAAAGACAACAGATTTGGATTTGGGGGTTCGCTTTATGCAGACAAATGGTGATATTGAGACGATATCGAATGAAGTTGCGGAGCAGACAGGAATTGTGTTAGAAAGGGTTGATAATCCGTATGTGATTGCATATACAGGCACTATAGATGGTATTGAGGTATATAATTGTTATGATGAGGACGCGGGTTCGATAGGATATTATGAAGAAGCAGTGGCCAGGCTTTCTTTGTTTGGTGTATACCCAGGGATGGCGGATGCTGAAGCACAGAAGAATTTAAATGAACGAGGATTTTATCTGAATAATTACAATACATATATTACAGGAGAGGGATTTGGGAATTATGGTGTGTATCTGGATTCAGAAGATGGAATGGTGAGTCGGATTACGGTTGTGCATTATTCAAGATATGCAGGATAAGGAAAAGAGGATTTACTTGTGCTGAAAAACGCACGGAATGGAGGAAAAGATGGGTAGGAAAAACGGTATAAAAAAAGGTGTTTTATTAGTGTGGATGGCATTTTTATCATTAATAATGATTGGTTCAATTCCAATGCAAGCAGAAGCGAAAAAGAATGCGGTGGAACCAGGTGTGGCTTGTCAGAAAGGACGTTATTTATATTATGCTTTTGAGATGGGCGGTTTGAGAATGGGAATTATGCGATATGATACCAAAACGGGAAAGAAAAAGACGTTGTGTAAATATCAATCAGGTAAAGAAAAAACGAATGGCTTTTACTACTTAAATGCTACAAATAAGTATATTGTTGCTGAATGGGATAAGGCATATGGAACCGATCATACTAATACATATATTTATCGGTTTAAAAGAAGTAATGGAAAGTCAGCAAAAAAATTAGCTGTAGGAAGAAATCCAGTTGTAATTGGCAAATATATTTATTATGTAGAGTGTAAACAATATGGACATAGTTCTTGGAAATATACGATGGATACAGGATATATATGTCGTATGAAAATTGATGGAAAAGGGAAAAAGAGAATATGCAAGAGTAAAGGTTATGTTCGCTCATTGTTCAATTTAAATGGGAAAATGGGATATGTTACGGATAATTGTATGACAGATACAGATGCAATTGACTTCTTTTTTGATAAGAATAGAAAAAAGATAGATACAGACGGATTTGATTTTAACATGGATGGTTATTGTAGCAATAGTGATGGTCATTATGTAATAGTAGGCGGACAGCTATGGTTGTATGATAAAGATTTTATAAATCATAAAGTACTTTTTGATAGTAATAATAGGCATATAGGCACTATCCGGGTATGTGGAAATTACGTTTTTTTAAGAGTAGAAAATCTGATTAATTACACTGGGAAAATATATATTATGAAAAAAAATGGAACGAAATTAAAAACTTTGAAAACATGGGGTTTGGCAGAGTAAGTTTATTATTAAAAGCAGTGGAAACAATAATTATTTGTTTGTGCTGAAAAATGCATGAAATGGAGGAAAAAATGTTTCAGACAAAGATGAGAAAGAAAAACCAAAAATCAATAGCAGTAACCGCCTGCTTTTTACTTATTGCAATTTTTATTACTGCAATCCCAAGTGAGGCGGCATCAAAAGCAGGAAAGGCAAAAAAAGCCTATAAATCCTACTTAAGCAGTATTATGAAACGTTCCGATTTTAAAGAATTTGCGGGGATGGAAATAGGGAGTATTTCTTTTGCGGTGATGGATATTTCCGGGGATAAAGTACCGGAACTGATTGTAAAGGAAAGCTATACGGCACCGGAAAATTACTGGGTGTATACCTACCGGAATGGGAAGGTCAAAAAATTGAAAAGTATGTGTTATTATTCCGGTGGAGAGATTGGTGCCGTTTATCCGAAAAAGCATATTATTAAAGCCTATGAAGGAGACGACTGGTTTTGCGACAACATTTATTACCGGGTTACCGGAAGTAAAATGAAGGTGGCTGCCAGAACAAAAAATGGAAAGTACTATGTGAATGGAAGGAAAGTAACAAAAAGCAGTTATCAGAGCTATGTTTCCAAAATTGAACGGACAAAATGCTATAGTGAGAACAATGGAAAATTGAAATTCCGGAAAAATACATCGAAAAACAGGAAAAAATATTGTAAGTAATAATGGAATCAAAAATTTACCACTCAAAAATGATTCACGGAACCATTTTCCCATCTGCTTGGCAGCTAACGACTCACCGAAGTACATTAAATCTATATAGAAAGATTTGATGTGCTCCGGTGAGTTTTCGTTATAGTATTTTCCATGGCAATATGCTACAATAACCATATCCGTAGAAGGAGGCAGAGCAGGATGGAAAACAAGCCGATTGCAATAGGAATTGAAAATTACAAAGAGATAATTGATAAACCATATTATTATATTGATAAGACGTTATTGATTGGAGAGATACTTGACAAGGGCGGAAAGGTTAATCTCTTTACCAGGCCCCGCCGTTTCGGAAAAACCCTTGCCCTCAGCATGATAAAAACCTTCTTTGAGCAGGATACAGATATCCATGGAAATGTTACGGATAACAGCCGCTATTTTGACGATATGAAAATCAGCCAGACAGGGGAGAGGTACACAGAGCACATGGGTCAGTATCCGGTGATTTCCCTGTCCTTGAAATCTGCCAAACAGCCGGATTTTGATATGGCATATAAAAGCCTTTTAAATGAGATTGCAAAGGAATATGAGCGTCACTGCTATGTGCTGGAAGGGGATGTACTGCTGTCCTTCACGAAAGAAAAATATGTTAACATCATGGAGCAGAAAGCGGAGAAGATTGATTATGCGACTGCCCTGAAGTTTTTATCCGACTGTCTGAAAAAGTACCATGGAAGAAATGTTATTATACTGATTGATGAGTATGATGTACCACTGGAAAACTCGTATTTTGCAGGCTTCTACGATGAAATGATTACTTTTATCCGTTCATTGTTTGAATCTGCCCTAAAGACAAATGACAGCCTGGAATTCGCAGTGATTACCGGATGTCTGCGTATCAGTAAGGAAAGCATTTTTACCGGACTTAATAACCTGAAAATAAATTCAATTTTAAATCAGAACTATGCGGAGTTTTTTGGTTTCACGCAACAGGAAGTAGAACAGATGCTCCGTGACTATGATTTGCTGGATAAAATAGAAGAAGTGAAGGAGTGGTATGACGGATACCTTTTTGGAGAAACGGAGGTATATAACCCGTGGAGCGTGATTAATTATGTGGATACTGCGGTTGAGAATACAGTCGCATTTCCCAAACCGTACTGGTCAAACACTTCATCCAACAGCATTATCCGGGAGCTGGTAGAGGAAGCGGACAGCGAGGTAAAACAGGAGATAGAAAATTTACTGGCAGGAGGGACGATTGAAAAGCCGGTTCATGAGGATATCACATATGAAGACATCCATAAGACCCAGGAAAATCTGTGGAATTTCCTGTTTTTTACCGGATACCTGAAGAAGACAGGGGAACGGTTTGAGGAAGAGACAATATATCTTACCTTAACCGTACCGAATAAAGAGGTGGCTGGCATATACCGTAACACCATCCTGGAATGGTTTAATAAGAGATTACGTACCACCGACTTAAGTGTTCTGCACAAAGCCATCTTAGAGGGTGACTGTGAAACCTTTGAAAATAAAGTGTCAGACTTGCTGTTAGAAACTATCAGCTTTTATGACTATGCAGAGAGCTATTATCATGGTTTCCTGTGTGGCCTGTTAAAGGGCTGTAACCGTTATACGGTCATTTCCAACCGGGAAAGCGGCAATGGGAGACCGGATATTTTATTTAAGCATTTGTCGGTCAGAGGGCAGGCTGTGATTATAGAGATAAAGGTTGTGAAAGAGTTTGACCGGATGGAGGCAGGCTGTGACGAGGCATTAAAACAGATTGAAGAACAGAATTATGCGGCGGCACTGCATAAGGAAGGATACCGCCAGATTCGAAAATATGGAATCTGCTTTTACCGGAAGGAATGTATGGTGAAAGAAGGGTAGATGTTAAAAATTACAACAATTTTTACAAAAATTACAATCTCCTTTTTGGGAGAAAAATCCGTGTATGATGTAAGTATAGAAGATACATCATACACGGATTTTTGTTTAGCTGCCAAGCAAGCAGCCGCCTAGCTCATTGCATGCAGTAACAAAGCAAAGGAGGATGAAGAAAATGGTAGGAAGAAGGTTAACAAAAGGAATACAAAAAATTGCAGCATTGCTAATAGCATGGATGATGGTAATTACAGGTGTCGGCATGATTCCGGTTCAGGCGGAGGCTGCCGGAAAGCAGGTTGTTAAGAAACTGACTGTGGCAAAGTCATCTTTGAGTCTGGAGGAGGGGGAGAGTGAAAGCATTCGGTATCAGGTCACGGCTGCAAAGAAAACAAGCAAGAAAATTGTACTTAAGGTATCAAACAAAAAAGTGATTTCTGCCAAGGTGTCAAAGGGGAAAATTGTGGTTCGGGCGAAGAAAGAAGGCAGCAGTACCATTACGGTAACAACCAAAGCGAGGAATGGGAAGGGTAAAAAAATTAAAAAGAAGATTAAGGTTGTTGTGAAAAAAGAGAATGAGGATACAAAGAGCACAGAGGTAAGTGCTGTGGCAGAGGAAGAAACAGAGGAAGAGACAGAGGAAGCAGGCGGACAGGCGGCTGCAACGGAAACCACGGCATCGGTGGAAGAGATATCCACAGAAAAAGTAACGGAGAAAACGGTTACAACAAAAGTGCCTGCCGCAACAGCGAAGACAACAGCAGCCAAACAGGAAGAAACCCTTCCGTCAATCTCTTATCAGGCTTATGTTCAGGACATTGGCTGGATGTCAGCGGTCAAAGCTGGAGCAACCGCAGGGACAACCGGCAAGGCAAAATATCTGGAGGCGCTTAAGATTAATTTAAAGGATAAAAAAGGAAACAGTATGATTAAATATCGTGCACATGTTCAGAATGTCGGATGGCAGGGGTGGATGACATCCGGGCAGACTGCGGGTACAGAGAAACAGTCGGAGCGTATGGAAGGAATCCAGATTCAGCTAACGGGAAACTATGCTGAACAATATGATATATATTATTGTGTACATGTTGCAAATTTCGGGTGGCTTGGCTGGGCAAAGAACGGAGAAGTGGCAGGCTCGCAGGGGTTGTCCTTGCAGATGGAAGCCATTCAGATTAGACTGGTCAGGAAAAATACCGCATTTGCTGTCGGAGACAGACATGTCATTGTTGCACCAAAACTTACTTATCAGGCACATTGTGAAAAGTATGGATGGCAAAATGCGGTAAGTGTCGGGAATATTGCAGGAACGGTAGGAGAAGGCAGACAATTGGAGGGGATAAAAATTAATCTGCTGGATACAGACGGCAAGAGCGGAGTGGAGTATCGGGCACATGTATCAAATGTCGGATGGCAGGATTGGAAAAATAGCGGAGCGCTTGCTGGTACAACCGGTGAAGCCAGAAGAATGGAAGCAGTTGAAATTCGATTAAAGGGAAACATTGCAAATGAATTTGACATTTATTACAGGATGCATGTGTCAAAGATTGGCTGGATGGGATGGGCAAAAAATGGGGAGACAGCAGGAACTACAGGCGGATCCCGTCAGGCAGAGGCTATTCAGATTAAAATAGTAGCCAAAGGGGCACCCGTAGAGCGCGAGGGCGTTGCATATCAAAAACTGACTGCACAATCAAAAGTCGGATATAATGCAGATGCGGCATTGAAATATGCTTCGGAGCATTGGAATGACGGTCAGGGGTTATGTGCCGAGTTTGTATCAAAATGTGTTCAGGCAGGCGGGATATCTATTAAAACGGAATATATTACGACAAACTGTTATAATGCGGTATCCAATGCTACAGGTGTTCAGGGCCAGGTTCTAAAATTAAACGCAGCCGGATATGCAACAAAAAGTCTGGATGGCGATATTTTATCAGCGGGTGACGTCGTAATCCAATGGTGTAACACACATACATACCGACCGCATATTTTGATATGTGGAGGTTACGACAGTGCCGGATATGCAACATTTTATGCACATAATAGTGCAAAGAATAATCAAAGGTTCCGGTTTAATGTTACTTATTCCAGCCAGGCACCGTGTAATCACAATTGTGATATCGGTGCAAGGGTATTACATATCAGCAATTGAGAACAGAAGAGACCTTCTACCCAAAAGGGCAGAGGGTCTTTTCAGGTAGTGCGCCTGGCAGCTATTTACAAATTAACGGATTCAAGTTACAATGAGACGGTGTGCATATGTGAATTTTATAGAAAGAAAGGTATTATATTTGAAGAATTTATACATAGCAGAGAAACCAAGCGTGGCGAGGGAATTTGCCAAAGCTCTTAAAATAAGCGGCGGCAGCAAGGATGGTTATATTGAATCCGAGACCTCCATTGTGACATGGTGCGTGGGACATCTGGTGACTATGAGTTATCCGGAGGAATATGACCCTGCACTTAAGAAATGGAGCGTGGAGACTCTGCCCTTTTTACCGGATACATTTAAATATGAGGTGATTGATGGAGTGTCCAAGCAGTTTAATATTGTCAAGGGACTGTTAAACCGGGAGGATGTTTCCTGTATATATGTCTGCACGGATTCCGGACGGGAGGGAGAATATATTTACCGTCTGGTTGACCAGATGGCGGAAGTGCCGGATACCAAAGAAAAACGCAGGGTCTGGATTGATTCCCAGACAGAGGAGGAGATTCTCCGGGGCATTAAGGAGGCAAAAAATATCCATGAATATGATAATCTTTGTGCATCTGCCTATCTGCGTGCTAAAGAGGATTATCTGATGGGTATTAATTTTTCCAGAATTTTAACCCTGAAGTATAGCTATACGGTTAAGAATTATCTGGGAAAAGACCGCTGTGTCATTTCCGTAGGGCGGGTTATGACCTGTGTCCTTGGCATGATTGTGAGAAGGGAGCGGGAAATACGCCAGTTTGTAAAGACACCATTTTACAGGGTTATTGGAAATATGAAACTGGCGGATGGAACCTTTGAGGCGGAATGGCGTGCTGTTGAGGGAACAAAATACTTTAATTCTCCTCTTCTTTACAAGGAAAATGGTTTTAAGGAAGAAAAGGATGCGAAGCATTTAATAGAAGAGCTGGAGGCAGGAGAAGCAGACGAAAAGGGGCTGCCGCTTGCCCTGGTGGTAAAGGTGGAGAAAAAGCGGGAGAACAAAAATGCTCCGCTGCTATATAATTTAGCCGAGCTCCAGAATGACTGCTCCAGATTATTTAAAATCAGCCCGGACCAGACATTGCAGATTGTCCAGGAATTATATGAAAAGAAGCTGGTAACCTATCCGAGAACAGATGCCAGGGTATTATCGACGGCAGTCAGCAAGGAAATATACAAGAATATTTCCGGATTGAAAAACATACCTTCTATGAAGGGCTTTGCAGAGAATATTTTACAGAGTGGAAGCTACAAGGGGATTGCAAAGACAAGATATGTAAATGACAAGCAGATAACAGACCATTATGCAATTATTCCAACCGGACAGGGATTAAATGCCTTTGGCAGCTTGCATGATACGGCAAAGAAGGTATATGAGATTATCGTAAGACGGTTCTTAAGTATTTTTTATCCGCCGGCGGTGTATCAGAAATTAGCACTTACCTTAGACTGCAATGGAGAGAAGATGTTTGCCAATTTCAAAGTACTGGTGGACCCGGGATATCTCCCGGTTACGGTGTATTCCTTTGGTAAGCAGAAGGATGAAGAGGAGAAATATTCTAAGGAAATGGTGGAGGCTGCCATGCAGCTTAAAAAGGGAATGAAGCTTTCGGTAAATGGTTTTGAGATTAAGGAGGGAGAAACCTCTCCACCCAAACGTTACAGTTCAGGAACACTAATCCTTGCCATGGAAAATGCAGGACAACTGATTGAGGATGAGGAGCTGCGTGCCCAGATTAAGGGCAGCGGGATTGGAACCTCCGCTACGAGAGCCGAAATCATCAAGAAGCTGGTGAACAATAAATATCTGGAGCTGAATAAAAAGACCCAGATTATCACGCCGACTTTGATGGGCGAAATGATACATGACGTGGTGGCATCCTCTATTAAATCACTGCTGAACCCGGAGCTTACTGCAAGCTGGGAGAAGGGACTTTCCTATGTGGCAGAGGGCGCTATTACAGAAGAGGAGTATATGCAGAAGCTGGAAGACTTCATAAGGAAGAGGACAGATGCGGTAAAAGGGCTTAACAATCAGTATCAGTTAAGAACATATTTTGACTATGCGGCACAGTTTTATAAAAAACAGGGAAAGAGTGGCAGCAAAAAAGCAACAGGTAAAACAGCTGGTGAAAAAAAGGAAAAAAAATAGAAAAGGTGAAAGGAACAGGGTAAATATAATATGCAAGAACAGGTTACAATCAAAGCGTTATATACATTAGAGGAGACACTGGCAAAGCCGTTATTAGAAGGCTTGACCTATCCATGGGAGGCACTTCCGGGGATTGGGGATTTTATTAAGGAGCTTGGGAAGACACTTCCGGCAGACATCTATGAAGAAAGAGAAGAAAATGTCTGGATTGCCAAATCTGCAAAGATTTATCCGAATAATTATATTGCGGGACCATGTATTATCGGGGAGCGCACCGAGGTGCGGCCGGGAGCCTTCATTCGTGGAAACGCACTGGTTGGCAACGACTGTGTGGTTGGAAACTCCACGGAGCTTAAGAATGTGATTTTATTTAACCATGTACAGGTGCCTCATTACAATTATGTGGGAGATTCCGTGCTGGGCTTTTATTCCCATATGGGTGCGGGTTCCATTACTTCAAATGTGAAGGCAGATAAAACCATAGTACATGTGAAGGGGAAGGATTTTGACCTGGATACCGGGCTTAAAAAGTTTGGTGCTATGCTGGGCGACCATGTGGAGATTGGATGTAATTCGGTATTGAATCCGGGTTCTGTAATATGCAGTGATTCCAATGTATATCCGGTGAGTATGGTAAGAGGTGTGGTGCCGGCACATTCCATTTATAAGGATAAAGATAAAATAGAACCGAAACAGAAATAAAAAACGGGGCATCATCCTTGGATGGTGTCCCGTTTACACTGTAGATTAATTGTTTACAGCTGCCTGTTCCAGGGCATTTTTGATGGCCTGGTTTAAGATTATATAGGTGTATTGGTTTTCTTTTGAGTAGGTTATATTATCCACGCTGTCCACTACAGATATCTGGTTGTTAATTTCATTTAAAGCAGGCTCTAAAAGTGGATACATTGTGGTGACGGTTTCATCCAGGTTTTCGATACTGACGCCGCTTACTGTGTTTTCATCTACGGTAACGGCAACATTTAAGGTGTTTTCTCCGAGTGTGATGGTTGAGGAATATACGCCGGGAACATATTTACTTGTAGTTGTTGTATCGTTTTCTTTCCCTTTTCCGAACATATTGATTAATAATATGATAAACAGAATCCCAAGGACAAGAAAAATTCCAGTATAAATAATTTCCTTCGCTTTGATTACAACGATTTTTGTCTGTGCGCCCATAAAATTCCTCCCGCTGATTGTTACTATAATGATATGAAATGAGACTGGGATTTAGAACCACAAAGTTCAAACTTTTGTAACAGAGTGTCACCCGGATATGTTATACTGTTGTTTAGATGAATTTGCAATCGGAATAGCAGGAATCCGGAAAAGAAAGGAATACAGATATGGCGGTACAATTTATACTTGGCGGAAGCGGAACGGGTAAGACCAGATATATATATGACAAAATGATAAAGGATTCCCAGAAGCCTGACCATAAACCGATTATTTTTATGCTGCCGGAGCAGTCCAATATGGCAGCGGAGCAGGATATGGTAGAACTTCACCCAAAGGGCGGAACGATGGATATCTCTATTTTAAGCTTTACCAGACTGGCATTTAAGGTCTTTGATGAGAGGAATATCCACACCCGGGATATTCTGGATGACTATGGAAAGAGTATGCTGATTATGAAGCTGTTAAAGGAACACCAGGAGGAGCTGTCCTATTATGGCAATATGATTGGCAAGCAGGGCTTTGTGGATGAGGTAAAGTCTGTCCTGTCTGAGTTTTACCAGTACCAGATTACAGATGAGGTTCTGGAGAGCGTGATTGCAAAGTTAAGCCCGGAGAGAAGCCTTTATTACAAAATGTCCGACTTAAGAATCCTGTTAAAGGCATTTGATGAGGCAATGGGAAGCTCCTATATGGTGACAGAGCAGATTTTAGCGCTGTTAAAGGAGGTGGCGCAGGAATCAGAGCTGCTTAAGGGGGCAGACATATATTTTGATGGCTTTACCGGGTTTACACCGGTACAGTATGATGTGATTGGCGAGCTCATGAAGCTGGGCGGAAATCTGTACTTTGCCTTCACCATGGATGAGGATATTTTTGGAAAAAATGATTACAGCGAGCAGGGCTTGTTTGCTCTTGGCAGACAGTCGGTTGATAGATTATGTAAACTGGCACAGGAGAATCAGACAGCTGTCCTGCCCCATGTGGGAATGACCCATAACTACCGGTTAGAGGGGTGTGGGGAATTGCAGCATTTAGAGCGGCAGCTGTTCCGCTTCCCTGTTGAGGCTTACGATAAAAAGCCGGAAAATATTATGGTGTTCTCCGGAAAAGACAGCCGGGAAGAGGCATTATTTATTGCAAAAACCATTAAGCAGAGGGTGATGGAAAAGGGATATCATTACAGGGATTTTGCTATTATAACCGGGGATTTAAGGGAACAGGCGGCGGTCTGGCATCAGGTGATGGAGCAGGTGGAAGTGCCGTATTTCCTGGATTGTAACGAGACCTTATCCCATAATCCGATTGTGGAGCTTGTGGGAATGGTTATGGATTTGTTCCGCACGGATTTTTCCTATGACAGTGTGTTTTCATTTCTGAAAACCGGTTTTCTGGATATAGATATGGCGGCAGTCTATCATCTTGAAAACTATGCCCTGAAATATGGTGTAAGGGGATATTCCTGGTGGAACAGCTCTTTTAAGGGCGGTGTAAAAGGACTCCATGAACTGAACCACACAAGAAAGCAGTTTATGGACAAAATAGAACCGCTTACACCGGTATTTTTAAAAAAATCCGCCCAGGCGAAGGAGTATATAACCACCCTTTATGATTTTATGTCAACCAATAAAATGGCGGAGAAATTATACGCAAAAAGTATCTGGTTAGAACAGGAAGGGAAGCTCCGGGAAGCAAAAGCATATGGGCAGGTGTATGACAAATTTATTTCCGTACTGGATAAAACCATGGATATATTGGGGGAGGAGGAAGTCTGGAGGGAACATTTCGCAGAGATTCTTATGACCGGTATTTCAGATATGCAGTTGGGTATCATACCATCTACTCTGGACCAGGTAGTAATCGGCGATATGGAACGGACCAGACTGCACCACACGGAAATTTTATTTGTTGCGGGAGCGAATGAGGGCTTACTGCCGCCTAATACATCCGGCAAGGGGATTTTAGCAGATAAGGACAGAAAGCAGTTAAAGGATATGAACATCTGCCTGGCGCCGGACAGCAGGGAGGAAATGTTTTTACAGCAGTTTTACCTGTATATGCAGCTTACCCAGGCGGCAGAAGGCTTAGTCGTTACTTACCGGAATGGAGATGAAAAAGGAGCAGAGCTGCGTCCGTCCTATTTTATAAACCGGCTGGCACAGATTTTTCCGGGCCTTACTGTCACAGCCATGGAGAACCGGATAGGGGATATGCTTCCGTCAACGAGGAAAGAGGTGATGGTAGATTTTGCAAAAGAGCTTTCACAGGATGATGTGGCGGATTCTTCGGTGTACCGGATTATGAAGAAGGATAATCCTGTCTCTTATACACATCTCCGAGCCCACGAGACTCGACGTCATCT
>UQXF01000074.1 GCA_900544905.1 uncultured Clostridium sp. | reverse complement strand
AGATGACGTCGAGTCTCGTGGGCTCGGAGATGTGTATAAGAGACAGCATTCCACGTTTTCCAGCTCCGCACTTGTCACCCGTTCAATATGCATTGCCAGATAACCGATTTCCTCCTCGCTTAGCTGCCGCCGCAGGTCATGGCTGACCTGGTCGCAGACAGTCTGTGCAATCTGAAAGGATTTCGGGAATTTCACCTCCATATAATCATTCATACTCACCTTAAGCTGTTCGCCCTTTAAGGTGCGGACCACCATATACCGGATGTGGTTCATAAGACGGTTATAGGACAGGGACAACACATCAATGGGTCTTCCGATTTCCTTTTCCACCAGTGAAACACATTCCCGCACCGCCTGAGCCATCTGCATCGCCTGGGACACCTTTTCATCCTCAATAGCCGAGTGGATATGAAGTGCAATATATCCAATCTCATCATCATCAATCTGTACATCCAGCTTTTCCCTTAAAATATCCTGGATACACTGTGCCACCTTATATTCCGCATGGAATAAAATGCGGATATCCTCTGTTAACGGATTGCTGATTTGCTCATGGTTTTTAATTCGCTTAACTGCATATTCAATATGGTCTGCCATTGGAAACAGCATATTCCGGTCAATTTTGCCGAAGGCCTTCTCGGCATTTTTCAGCACCTCATCTGCAATCTCCAGACACACCGGGGATATGGATTTGGCAAGCTTACTGGCGTCTCCCCTGTCGGTGGATTCCTGTAAGGAATAAATGGTATCCTCTAATCCTGCTTCCATCCGTTCATTTATTTTCCTGCCAAAGCCAATGCCTTTTCCCATAATCAGGTATTCCTGGTTATTCTCCGTGGAAATGGCTATAACTGTATTATGATTCAATACTTTCTCAATCCGGTACATCCTTATCCCCTCATTTTCTATAAATTTTCGCCGTTATCCCTTATTCAAAAAAGTCTACAGCAAACAGCTCCTCACCAGCCTTAATATCTCCCTGCTTTAACAGACGGATTTTCTGATTATCCTCCATCTCTGAACAGATTACAGGAGATACAATGGAAGGTGCATTTGCCTTAAGAAAATCTAAGTCCAGCTTCAGCAGCGGTTCACCCTTCTTTACCTTCTGACCGGTCTCAACCAGTGACTCAAAGCCCTGACCTTCTAACTTCACCGTATCAATTCCAACATGAATCAGCAGACTGATTCCGGTATCTGTCAAGAATCCCACTGCATGCTTTGTGTCAAATACAAATGCCACTTCACCATCCTCCGGTGCTCTTACAATTGCATCCTCCGGTGTCACAGCTGCACCATCCCCTAACATCTTATTAGAAAATACCTCATCCGGTGTAGAGGTAATATCCCCTGCCTTACCGGTTATCGGGCTGGAAATGGTCACTGTCTTCACAACTTTGGTTCCTGCATTCTCCTTCGCCTCTGCTGCACCTTCTGTCTCTGCATTTTCCACCGCTTCTGGAATATATACCTCATCCGGAGCAGTCTCCAAATAATCCTCCAGATTTGATTTTACAACGGTTACCCGTGGTCCGTAAATAATCTGGACGCCATTTCCCTTGTGCACCACACCGGAGGCTCCGGTTGCCTTTAACATATCGTCACTTACCAGTTCCGGCTTGTGTACGGTACAGCGAAGTCTCGTAGCACAGCAGTCCAAATCTGAAATGTTCTTCTTTCCGCCAAGTCCCTGGCAGATTTTCATGGAAAGGGCATCTTCCCCGGCAGCTGTACCTTCATCTGCTGCAGCGCCATTCTTTCTGGCATCCACATCACTTCTGCGGTATAATTTTACCTCTTCATCCTCTTCCCCACGGCCAGGCGTCTTCAAATCCATCTTCTTAATCAGGAAGCTGAACAACAGGTAATAAATGATAAAGTAGAAAATTCCCACAATGACAATCCATACCCAGTTTGTCTTTGCATTTCCTTGAAGTATACCAAATAAAAACATATCAATCAAGCCGCCGGAGAAGGTCATTCCTACACCCACCTCAAATACATGCATTAACATATATGCAAGACCGGCAAACACACAATGAATTCCATACAGCAACGGAGCAACAAACAAAAATGTAAACTCAAGCGGCTCTGTAATACCTGTCAGCATGGAGGTCAGCGCTGCTGATAACAGAAGACCTCCCACCTCTTTTTTCTTCTCTGGCTTCGCTGTCTTATACATTGCAAGAGCAGCTCCCGGAAGACCAAAAATCATTAATGGGAACTTACCTGACATAAATCTTGTTGCAGATACAGCAAATTTCTCTACTGTAGGGTCTGCCAGCTGTGCAAAGAAAATATTCTGTGCGCCTTCAATCAACTGTCCGCCAACCTCTAAGGTTCCACCCACACCTGTCTGCCAGAATGGAAGATAGAATACATGGTGAAGACCAAACGGAATCAGCAGACGCTCCATAAATCCGTATACCCAGGTTCCTGCATAGCCGGAATTTAATACCAGGTCGCCCACTGCGTAGATACCATTCTGGATAACCGGCCAGATGAAGAACATCAAAATACCCACTACTACATATACAAGAGAGGAAATAATCGGAACAAATCTTGTACCACCGAAGAAGGATAATACCTGTGGCAGTTCAATCTTGTAAAACCGGTTGTGCAGCGCCGCAACTCCAAGTCCTACAATGATACCGCCGAACACACCCATTTGCAGGGAGGTAATTCCGCATACGGAAGTAGTTGCACCATTTAACATTGTCTCGGCTCCACCGTTAATATTAATCATGGCGCCGATGGAGGCATGCATAATGAAAAATGCAATCGCTGCGGATAATGCTGCAACCTCCTTCTCCTTTTTTGCCATACCGATGGCAACACCCATGGCAAATATAATCGGCAGATTCGTAAATACAATATTTCCCGCATCACTCATAACCAGAAAAATTGCATTTAAAATAGTTCCCGGTCCCATAATACCGGTTAATCCATAAGTTTCCAGCATGGTCTCATTTGTAAAAGACCCTCCGATTCCCAGCAGGAGTCCGGCAACTGGAAGAATTGCGATTGGAAGCATAAAGGACCTTCCCACACGCTGAAGTACACCAAAAATCTTGTCTTTCATTTCTTTTTTCTCCTTTTCTTTTTATTGTATACTGGGATATCGTGTGTTATTCGGGTGAACCTTTAAAAAGATA
Organism: uncultured Clostridium sp.; assembly: GCA_900544905.1. Lineage (GTDB taxonomy): Bacteria > Bacillota > Clostridia > Lachnospirales > Lachnospiraceae > CAG-590. The sequence continues at coordinate 15,207 of UQXF01000074.1, read as the reverse complement.
ATAAAAAAGGGCATTAACACACATAAATATCCTAAAATACTCATGTACAGTTAATGCCTCATCCAGTCATAAATAAGTAACATACCGTATCATTAAAATTAAATTATCACAGTTTAAATCAATTGTCAAGCTAAAAAATCCTGCGGTAATCTCTTTTACTCCGGCAGGCTGTCGCTGACACACAGCGCCCCCCATCCCACCAGGGGCGAAGGCTGGCTCTCCTGAAATGGAAGCTTCCTGGCTCCACGTATCAGAGCCGCCCGGATTTTTTCCCCATACAAATAGGGGTCTTTTCCATCCACAATACCATACTGCATCAGAAGGGCTGCCGCCCCGGTCACAAAGGGCGCTGCAAAGGAAGTTCCGGAAAACACTCCATATCCGCCGCCGGACCTGCTGGTATTAATGGCAACCCCCGGCGCTGCCAAATCCGGCTTTCCCACTGCCTGGGGAAGCTCCTGCTCCAGGTTCGGTCCTCTCCCCGAAAATCCTGCATAAGTATCATTTCTGGAGTCATATGCCGCCACGGAAATTACATATCTTGCGGTGGAGGGCACCACCAGCGTATTAAAGATATTCGGTCTCACAAAGGACACCTCGGAGGATGTGCTCCCAGCCACCGGCAGCCACATATTATAGTCCCCCGCAATAATACGTCTTGGCTGAAGATATATTTTCCAGATTCCCGGCGTCACATAATCCCCCCTTGGAATCCAGGATATATAAATTTCCTGCTCCGGGTTATAGGGCGTTGGTTCGCTGTAATAAACTGAAATCATATCCTCCGGCAAAACATAATTCTGCACCCGGGAATAACTGGAAAGCGGACCAATCTGGCGGTTTGCTGGGGATTCTATGAAAATGTCAAAATCATCCAGATAATGCTTCCATATTTGCAGATTAAAGGAATTCATATAATCCGCCACATAAATTTCTACGGTTTCCCTCTGCCCTCCGGACAGATTCCCCGCCGTATGCCTTGCAGTGATTCCATCATTTCCCGTTCCTGTAACGATGGACATTTTATACAGATTGGAGACAGTATCCATATATCTCTCCAGAATGGAATCCCCATTGTGCGCCCCGTAATTATTTCCAAAGCTTATATTGATTGCCAGAGGTTTTCCGGTTCCCATGGCATATCGCACGGCAAAATCAATTGCCAGCATAAGCTGGGTGGTTCTCGGAAATCCCCTTCCGTCCGGGTTGCCAAGCTTAACCACGATGATTTCCGCCTCAGGCGCCACCCCCACAATCCCCCTGTTTGACCCGCGCCCATTTCCTGCCATTATCCCCAGTACTGCTGTTCCGTGGCCTGTGGCATCAAATTCCGGTACAATATCCCTTCCCCGGTCAGGCTGTCCCTGGTCATTTCCCTGCCCAGAGCTGCCTGCCTCCCTGGCCTCTATTGCCGCATTAATATCCTCTGTGGTATAAACACTGCCGGTTGTATACCCCTCCGGCGGATTACCCGGAGTCGTCTGGTCCCACATAACCGCAATCCTTGTGGTGCCATCTGCATTCCGGAAATCCGGATGGTAAAAATCAACGCCGGAATCCAGACATGCCACCAGCGTTCCTTTCCCCGTCAGATTATAGTCCGGCAGCCGCACCCTGTTTACACAGGAGGAGCCAATGCCCTCCATCTGCTCCAGCACAAGGGATTTTGGCTTTTCAATATAATCTATCTGGGAATAATCCGACAGCCTGCCAATCAGATATTGCGGAATCCTGATAATTGCATATCCTCCCAGCAGCTCTTCTATTGATATGTTCAATTCATTTTTTATTTCCTCAAGGCTTCCCGTGAAGCGGACAATCAGCTCCCATTCATCAAATAATCTGCTATACCCCACATTCAAATCCAGGCTTTTTTCACGCTCCTCCTCCTGAATCCCTATTGCCATATTGAGCTCCGGACTGATTTTACTTTCTGTCATAATAAAAAATCCCATACTTTATCTACTAATAAAATATGGGATTCCAGAGGATTCTGACACTTTATTCAAGTCAAATGCCTGCAAGCAGTCACCTGGCTCGTTGCTCACGGGAATAAATCTGCCAATACCTCTTCTGCACTCATGTTCTGGTAGCCGTCCGGGTCAGATAAACAGACCTTTTTCCCTGATGTTCTCCACCGCATCTGCCCATAGTGGGAAAGATACGTCTTTCCCCGGCTCACATTGGGATATCTTTTATACCATGCCCTGTAATATTTTTTCATATATTTCTTTGCCAGCTTATAGGCTTTGCTGTTTTTTTTGCCGGAGGGGGTTGTGGTTCCGCAAAGCTGAACCCCTGCCGGAGAGGAATGCACCAGCACCACGCTTCCATCCTTACACTGTCCTATGACAATCCATACATGCCCACAGCATTTACAGGTGGAGCTCATCACATCCCCCGCACGGTAATCCTTTATTTTTTTTGCAGACCGGTAGCTTCCAAAGCCTGAATCTGCCAGCTTCTTCGCCTGCTTAGAAGCGCTGTATACATATCCTTTTTTATTGCTCTTTGTATTCAGCACATTATATACACACCACCCCACATAGCCGGAGCAATCCAGACCGTTGTGAATCTGATACCTGTATCTTTTATAATTATAAGAAGACTTTTTATTCTTTGCAAAGGCTCTCCATGCCGGGCTCAGGCCTATCCGTCTGGCATCCTTTCCCGCCCCGGTATCCGCCTTATTCCAGCCGCCGCCCCACACATACATGGTGGAGCCTATGGGAGCAATGGCAGTCTGCAACAGATTCTTAATCGTGGAAGTGCCCTCTGCCGCCACGGTTGTGGATACCTTTTTACTGGCTCTGCTGTAGGATTTTTTCCCATTGCTTTTTACCTGATATGCCCGGACATAATAGGAATATTCTTTTCCAGGCTGCTTTTCCTTCAGTATGACCTTACTCTTTTTCACATTCTTAACCAAATGATAGGAACCGCCGTCCGTGTCCACCGCCTCATAGACTGCATATCCATCTGCACCCTTTACCGCCTCCCAGGATACCGCAATTTCCGTCTTCACAGCAGTTGACATAATACCAACCGGCTGGCTCTTCGTAAAAGAAGCTTTCGCATAACTGTTAAAAGAAACCATATTCACCATAATCCATATTATGCCGATGATATAGATTCTATTACCTGTTCTTTTTCCATTAATCTGCAATGCTTTCACATCCTGTAACCTTAATCATCCAGCTTAATTCCCGCCAGCAATGCGCCAAACGGATTGTTGGGTATCTCCTCACAGGTATAATCAAATTTCTCAATCACATCCGTTACGACATCCGAGGTATTTGTATCCACGTCACGAATACTCAGACTGATTTTGCCGTCCTTCACCTCAAGCACCTTGACCTTTACCTTTTGTCCCACTGACAGCACTTCGGAAGGCTTCTTAATTCGTTTCATGGAAATTTTGGATATGTGAACCAGACCGGTCAGACCGTTGTCCATCTGTACAAATGCTCCATACGGCATAAGGGATTCTACGGTTCCCTCAAAAACAGAGCCCGGCACAAGCATTGCCATCTTCTCTCTGTCATGCTCTGCTTCCCTCTCCTTTAACACCGCCTTCACAGAGAGCACCAGCTTCTTTGCACTCTCGTCCACCGTGATTACCTTTGCTTCCACCTGTTTTCCAATAAATGCTTCCGTATCCTCCACAAAGGTAAGCGCCAGCTGGGAAGCCGGAATAAAGGCACGGATTCCCTCCAGATATGCAATGACACCGCTATTTACACTTTCTTTCACCTTAACCGTTACTACGGCTTCCTGTTCCATAAGCTCCTTTAAATGCTCCCATGCAGACATTTCATTGGCTTCCTTCAGGGAAAGCTCCACATTTCCTTTTCCGTCATCAGTCTGGATTACTACCGCCTCAAGGCTGTCTCCGATTTTCAAATCCCGCATAGCGGAAAAATCCGGGTCATCGGAAAGCTCCGAAAGAGGTATCACACCCGGTGCGAAATAGCCAAGGTCCAATGTAACTGCTTCATCGTTAATATCCACAATCATTCCCTTTACCATTTCGCCTTCCTTTATAACACGGAATGAATTTGTTAACTCTTCTTCAAAATCTGCCATTGTTTCCATAACGTTTCCTCCTTAAATTCTTTATAAAGTTTAACAGATAATATCTTGAAGTTCAACTTGAAAAATAATGTCTATTTTGTCACACCCTGCAATCCTTCGCATAATATAACAGTGTAAAGAAAATTGGAGGCACTCATTATGGGCGACTTATCAGCAACAGGCGGTTGCGGCTGCGGTTTCGGCGGTGGCAACTGCTGCACATGGATTATCATCCTTATCATCCTCTTCAGCTGCTGTGGAAATGACAACGGCTGCGGAAATGGTATCTTTGGTGGCAATGATGGCTGCGGCTTCGGCGGTGGCAACTGCTCTTGCATCATCATCATCTTACTTCTTCTTTGCTGCTGCGGCGGAAACGGCAACAACAACTCAAGCTGCGGTTGCGGCTGCTAATTCTTTTTCAGCAGACAGGGGGATTTCACCAATCCCCCTGTTTTCATGTCTCCTCAATTATGAAATTTGTTTTCTATATCTATTCCCTGTTTTTCAGCACCTCTGCCGGCACCAGCCGGTGAATCCTTCCAATCAGCATATGATTGATAATGAAATACAGCACAAGGATGCAGATGTATACCGCCACATAAATTGTGAAAGAGAAGGTTAAATCCATACCACTGGCTACATTGGACACCATCATTGGATAGATTGCCGTAATACATGCTTTAGCGGCTGGAATACACAACAGCGCCCCGGCAGCCACAATATAAAAATTACCATCCAGGTACATTCTCTTCACCTCCCGGTTCCGGAAACCAAATATCTTAATCAGTGCAATCTGGAAGGAAGACCGGTCAATCATCACCTTCATCATCAGATACATAACCACAACAAATATGACCACAGCGGCAACTGCCATCATATAAATCATACCCTTCATCTGGTCCACAAAAATGCCGGAGCTTTTCCGCACATCCTCCCTGGTAAGGCTCGAATACAGCCTTCCGCTTTCAATATCCAGCTCCTTATCAGAGAATACAACATTAAAGTAATCCTCCTGCTCCCCGAACAGCTCCCTTGCCTGTGCAATATCCATAAACACAAAGAAGGAAGGCGAGTACTGCACAATATCCGTCACCGTAAAGCCATACACCTTATCATTCTCATCATCCTTAAGGGTAAACTCATCTCCCGGTTTTAAATCATACTTGTATGCCAGAGAAGAGGAAATGGCAACCCTGCTTGAGCTGTCCTCCGGCTCCACATCAAAAAACGGATTATTCCCATGAATTCCCAATACTGTCACATCAAACTGATAGGAATATCCGATACCTCCGTATTCCTTTTTCAAAGTCTTCGCAAACGCTTCCTCCCCGTCCGCCGGAGCATCTTTCGTCGGATATTTATAAGTATACATATATTCATATTTTGTATCTTCCACATACTGCTCCTTAATCTTAGAACAATAATCATATATCTGCAGGGCAAATACTGCCACTAAAAGACTGATAAACATTCCAAATACAACCGTAAGCCCTGAGCGCATTTCCCGGAGCATCTGCCGGATACGGAACCGGGACAGAAAACCCATATTTCCCAGCTGGACATCCTTATATCCGGCAGCTTTGCGTTCATTGCGTAGCAGCTGCAATGCCGGTCTGGACAACCTCTTCCGGATTACCAGGCAGTTGACAACCGCTGCAATCACAGGCGGAACCACAATACCATATACCAAAAGATATGGTGTGATAAAGGTATCAAGCTCTGGCAGGGAATAATACTTATAGCAGTCTGCCATCTGGAGGCGCACACCCAAATCCGTATAACCAATTAATGTTCCGATTATACCGGACAGAAATGTCACCGTAACCGGCAGCATTACATAATGTGCCATCAAATCCCTTCTCTTCACGCCCAGCGCATAAAGGGCACCAATCACGCCGCTTTCCTGGTCAATCCCATGCACCACAAACACAGAAATCACATATGCAAACAGACACACCAGAATAGCCCCGGCAATCATGCCGGCAGATTTATACATTTCCTGGTCCTTGGATGCCGCCTGGATTCTCGGACTGTCCTCTGCCTTCATAAAGGATAACAGATTGCTGGTATCCTCATCAAATAGCTCATCAAGCAAATCATCCGTCTCCTCCTGCAGCTCAGCCATACCCCCGGAAAGCTCTGCCGAACCGTCTGCCATTTCTGTAAGCCTGCCGCTCAGCCCTGCCAGGGATGGCGCATAGGATGCCAGCCCGTCAAACACCCTGCCGTTTTCATTTAATTGCCGGATGGCATCATCAAGCTCCCGGGAGCCCTCTGCCAGGTCATCAATCCCCTCTGTCAGGTCATCCTTCCTTCCCATGGTACGCTCCCAGTATTCCGAAAAGAATTCATCCTCCACATCCCCTGCTGCAAAGGTTATCTTTTTTAACTGCTTTTCCAGTTCATCATCCGTCAGCTTGCCGTTTAAGCGGTATGCATAATAGTACTCCTCGGATTTCACACTTTTTTCCGATGCAAGCATATCCTGATACACATCCTCTGTCACAAAGGCGAGACCAAAATTCACACTGTCCACACCGGTATCACTGACTGACTTTAGCATGGAGTTATAATCCGGTGTGGTTCCGATTCCACATACCTTAAATGTCCTCCCGCCAAAGGTAATGGAATCCCCCGTCTCAATAGCATGCTCTTCACAGTACCGTTTTTCCAGTACCACCTCATCCTCTGACCTGGCAAGCCTGCCGTCATCCAAAGCAATTAAATCCACCTGCTCCCGGTTTTTGTAGAGCCGCAGGGTACTCTCATCCTCCAGTAAAAATTCCAGATAAAATGCTTCCTCCAGCGTAATACCCTGGTCTGTAAGCCTTGTCTTCTCTGCCTCTGTAAGCGGCACAAATACGGAAAACTGTCCGTCCTCTACCTTATTTTCCTCATCTGCAATAACGGAGCCCTTTGTAATGATTTCCGCAGCACCCACCAGGCTTACCACAATATACATACTAAATATGATTAACAGGGATAATGCCAGATACCGGAGCCAGTTTGCCCTTAAATCCCGCAACACCCTTTTTCGTAATACTCTCTGCATTTTACAAATCCTCCAGTTCTGCCGCAGGTATCTTTGTTTCATTTTTGTAGTCCTTCCGGACCTCTCCGTCCTTGATAACAATAACCTGGTCTACCATATTCTTAATGGCATTGTTGTGGGTGACAATGAGCATGGTTGTTCCGTATCTCCGGTTAATCTCCTCCAATAAAATCAGAATATCCCTTGAGGTTTTGGAGTCCAGTGCCCCGGTTGGCTCATCACAGAGCAGCAGCCTGGGATTCTTGATAAGAGCCCTTGCAATGGCGCACCTTTGCTGCTGTCCGCCGGACAGCTGGGACGGAAACTTATTCTGATGCTCCGTAAGCCCAAGAGTTTCCAGCAATTCCTCCATATCCAGGGGCTGTTCTGATAAATACTCACATACCTGAATATTTTCCCTGACGGTCAGGTTTGGCACTAAATTATAAAACTGGAAAATAAATCCCAGATTATCCCTTCTGTAATCCGACAAAGCCTCCGCCTTAAGGTTCGCTATCTCCCTTCCGTCTATCAGAATGGAACCTGCATCCACCGTGTCCAGACCTCCGATACAGTTAAGAAGTGTGGATTTTCCGGAACCGGAGGTTCCCTGGATTACACACATTTCTCCCTTCTCTATGCCAGTTGTAATTCCTTTCAATACCTGTATGTAGCTTCCACCTTCTCCATAGCTTTTCTTTAAATTTTTCACCTCAAGATACATGATTATCCTCCTGTTTCTCCCTTTCTGTTAATATTTCCCTATACCTTACCTCTGTCCGGAACATAACATAACGCCGTTATGTTATGTTTATTTTTTTAGCTATCCGTTGTTTTACCAACAGATAGCCTGATGAAAACACTTTTTCATTCATACTCTTTATTGTCCCAGCAGCCCCAGCCATCCGGATACCATATACTGCACAATGTCTTCAATGGATTTCATTGCTTCCTCCTCGGATTTTTCATGTGCCAGCATATATACAAAGGCATCCGTCTGCATATGTGCCATCCAGTGGAGTATATATCCACCCATTTTTTCAATTCCCAGCTGCTCCGTAACCCGGTCTGCCAATCTTCTGTAATGTTTCTCCGTGATATCTACGAACTGGTCAACACAGCTTTCATACCCTGAGCCCTGTCCCTTTACTAAAACCAGCTGAAATTCATCATAATACTGATACAAATAGTGGACAATCTGCTTTGCCGTTTCAAGGTCTCCTGATATATCCTGCTGTGTAAGCTGTTCCATCACCATTTCTGTTTCCGTAATTTCTTCCTGATAATGAAGGTTCATGATATCATGAAGCTTCTGCAGCGGTTCATCCACCAAAGCAGCAAATAAAGCCTTTTTATCCCGGAAGAAAAAATACAATGCCCCGGTTGTCACCCCTGCATTTTTACAGATATTCCGGAGTGAGGCATGCATATACCCTTTTTCCAGAAATTCTTTTTTGGCGCTTTCTAAAAGCTTCTTTTTCGTCTCCTTCTCGCTCAACCCTATACCTCCGGCAAGTACTGCTGACCGCAAAAGCAGCATAACAGCGTTATCTGATAACACTGTTATGCTACTTCCTTTTCACCGTTTTGTCAACATCTTTAATTGAGACACTTTTTCAATAAAGCCCCGCTTTTCTGACAGGATATTTTTTATCAGAGAAGCTTCTGCATACTCCTTAAACTGATTACCAGGGTTGATGTATTATGCAGAAATGCTGAGGCTGCCGGCTGAAGGATTCCGGCTGCACCGGCTGCAAGCAGACCTGCGTTAAAGCTGACAATTACCCTGTAATTCTTGTGAATCCGTTTCATCAGCGCATCACTGATTGCCTTTAATGTCACAATTTCATATAAGTCATCCGCACCGATTGTCACATCTGCAATTTCTCTTGCAATTTCCGCTCCATCACTAATGGCAATTCCAACATCTGCTGCCGATAATGCCGGGGAATCATTGATGCCATCCCCAATCATAATAACTTTTTTTCCTGCTTCCTTCTCTCTTTCGATAAATCCTGCTTTATCCTCCGGGAGTACTTCTGAATAATACTCATCCACGCCGACCCTTGCTGCAATGGAACGGGCAGTCCTTTCACTGTCGCCAGTCATCATAACCACCTTGCCAATTCCTGCCCGCTTCAGAGAGTTCACCACCGCAGCCGCTTCCTCCCTTAATGGGTCTTCAATACAGATTACTGCGGCAAGTTCATTTTCAATAGCAAGATATAAATGGGAATATTCTACCGGAAGCGCATCAAATTTTTCCTGCATGTCTGGCGGAATTGTACATTTTTCATCCTCAAAGACAAAATGATAGCTTCCGATAATCGCTTTCTTTTCATTAATTTTTGTGGAAATGCCATGGGCTACAATATATTCTACCTTAGAGTGTATCTCCTCATGCTCCAGATTTTTATCTGCCGCAGCGTCCACAACCGCCTTCGCCATGGAATGCGGAAAATGCTCTTCCAGACAGGCGGCAATCCGGAGCAGCTCATCCGGTTCCTCTCCGTTAAAGGAAACCACCTCCACTACCGTAGGCTGTGCCTTTGTAAGCGTTCCTGTCTTGTCAAAAACAATGGTATCCGCTTCCGCCATAGCCTCTAAGAACTTTCCGCCCTTGACTGTTACATTATGTAAACTTGCTTCCCGGATTGCGGACAGGACAGAAACCGGCATTGCAAGCTTTAACGCACAGGAAAAATCCACCATTAAGACAGACAACGCCTTGGTAACATTCCGGGTGAGAAGATATACCAGCCCAGTTCCCGCAAGGGTATATGGAACCAGCTTATCCGCTAGATGCTCTGCCTTTCCCTCCAGAGAGGATTTCAGCTTTTCTGACTCCTCAATCATTGTGACAATCCGCTCAAACCGGCTGGCACCGCCTGCTTTTTTAACCTGAATAACCAGTTCCCCTTCCTCCAGCACCGTACCTGCATATACATACCCTTCCGCACACTTGTGTACCGGAAGGGACTCCCCGGTAAGGGACGCCTGATTTATCATCGCTTCACCTGACAAAACAATACCATCAAAGGGAATCACATTTCCCATGCGGACAACCACCACATCCCCTGCCCTGATATCAGACATGGAGACAAGTATTTCCTGTCCATCCTTCAAAAGCCATACCCGGCTGACATTTAATGACATGCTTCTCGCCAAATCATCCACGGATTTTTTATGGGTCCACTCCTCCAAAATTTCTCCGATTCCAAGCAAAAACATAATGGAACCGGCAGTTTTGAAATCTCCCCGGAGCATGGATACACCGATGGACGTTGCGTCTAAAACCGGCACCTCAATTTTTCCCTTTGCCAGGGTTTTTAATCCCTTACCTATATAACCTATGGCCTTTACCGCTGTAATGACCATCCTCACCGGATAGGGAACAAATAACCGGCTGCCATACCGCAATACCACCTTGCTGATAAGCTTTTCCTTATAGGCTTCATTTAATTCTCTTCCCGAATTATCTAAAAAAACCTCCGGAACCTCCGCCTTGTCATACTGGAAGCTGCGAAGAGTATCTATAATGGTATCTCTGCTTCCGACATAATAAATGATAGCATCCCCGGTACGGCTCTGTACACTGATTGAGGTTACAAGCGGCTGCGACGCAAGATAATACTGCAATATATCCGCTTCCTTATAGGTCATTCTGTTTTGCTTGATATGAACCCGGATACGTCCCTTTATCTCATGCTTAATAACAAATCTCATATAGCTGTGGTTGCCTCTTCCGTTTCTTCTTTATCAGAAATCTCTGCTTCCTTAGCAGCCCTTTCCTCGTTAATCTGCTGTGCTTCCGCATAAATATCCTCTGCATTCTCCTGAACCGTGGCAGCAGTTTTCATTACACAATCCTTTGCCCGCAGTACAGCGGCTGTACAATTCGTATACAATTTTTTTGCATCCCTGCTTCCCAATATCTTGACTCCCGCCGTTCCAAACAAAACACCGGCAGCAAAAATACCTGTCTTCTTTGCATCAATCTTCTTAAATATCTTTAACATCGTACTACCTCCTGATTTTTCCATTTCTGTCTATACCCAGACTAAATTATCATGGGAATTTCTGTATATGTATTTACAAATACCACTATACTCCCTGAATAAATTGAACGCCATATATTATTATATTGTTGATAAATTTTATCATTTACTGCTAACAGGATGCCTGGCAGCAAAAAGAAACCGATATACTACCGGATAATAGTATAACGGTTTCCATAAAACAATATTATTTTACACATTCACAAGGAGCTGCAACTACACTGCGCACATTCTGTCCTTTTAAATACCCGCAGGCAATTAATCCTGACTGAATAATCTGGTTCCATTTTCCCGCCGATAATTCAATCACCGTATCATCATCCAGCTCAATGGTGCAGGCATTTTCCACCGCACATTCCTTACCGCAGGCAATCTTATACATGTTTTTCCTGCTGATGGCGCCGATTTCCTCCAGTGTATTAATCATGCGGTAAACAGTAGCCGAACCTATCCTTTTATCCAGCTTGGATGCTTTATAATAGATTTCCTTGCAACAGGAACATTCCTCACTCAAAATGATATCCAAAAGCACCAGCCTCTGTTTTGTAATCCGGCATCCCTGCTCCCGCAGCTTTTCGATAATGATTTCTTTTTGCATCTGCGTTCTCTGATAGCCTTCCGCATCACAGGTTTTCTTTTCATTTTCAAGCTTCTGCAATATCCCTGTCCTCCTTTTCTGAATCTTTTTCTAATGACACCCTTTGCACTGTGAACAGTCACCACCACACTGCAGAGATTTGCCGTTTTTCTTATCCTTAACCATACTGTAAACAGCCAGAGCGACTATTATTACTAAAACTGCACCAACTATAACGGTTCCCATTCCATGCACCTCCTATATTAATAACAAATTTACAATTCAAAAATCTGTCTCACCGTTATCAAATGCGGTTATTTTGCATTGACAACCTTTTTCATATCCACATCCAAAGTCTTGCTTTCCTTATACGGTCTGAACAGCAGGTAAAGAAATGCGATTACAAACAGGAATGCAATAACAGTTCCTACGCCAAACACGCCCTCTGTTATCAGGGTTCCAATCTGGTAAATGCAAAGACCTACAATATAAGCAAGAATCGTCTGGTATCCAATTGCAAACCAGAACCATTTTGTGTTGTTCATCTCCCTCTTAATGGCACCCATAGCTGCGAAGCATGGAGCACAGAGAAGGTTAAACACAAGGAATGCATAAGCCGCAATCGGAGTAATTGTCGCTGCCAGCTGGCTCCAGATTTCCGCACCATCCTCTGCAACCTCTGCATATCCGAATAATACACCAAAGGTAGCAACGACATTCTCTTTTGCAATCAGACCGGTTACGGTGGCAACCGCCATCTTCCAGTCTCCGAATCCAAGCGGTGCAAAAATCGGTGCAATCACATTACCAATCTTTGCCAAAATACTGCTGTCAAGCTGCTCTGCTTCCAGCATAGTAAAGCTTCCGTCTACCCAGCCGAAGCCCTGCAGGAACCATAAAACAATTGTGGAAAGTAAAATAATTGTACCAGCTTTTTTGATGAAGGACCAGCCACGTTCCCACATGCTTCTGAGTACATTTCCGACTGTAGGAAGATGGTAAGCAGGTAACTCCATAACAAACGGTGCCGGGTCTCCTGCAAACATCTTTGTTTTCTTTAAAATAATACCGGAACAGATAATTGCTGCGATTCCCACAAAGTATGAGCTCCATGAAACCCAGCCGGAATTATCAAAGAATGCACCGGCAATCAATGCAATAATCGGAAGCTTTGCTCCACAAGGAACAAAGGTTGTTGTCATAATAGTCATCTTACGGTCTCTGTCATTTTCAATGGTACGGGAAGCCATGACACCCGGAACACCACAGCCGCTTCCAATCAACATCGGAATAAAGGATTTACCGGAAAGACCAAATTTGCGGAAAATACGGTCCATGATAAATGCAACTCTCGCCATATATCCACATGCCTCTAAAAATGCAAGGAAAATGAACAATACCAGCATCTGAGGTACGAATCCGAGAACTGCACCCACACCGGCTACAATACCGTCTAGAATTAACGCCTTCAAGGTATCACCACAATTAACCGCATCCAGACCCTTTTCTACCAAAACGGGTATTCCCGGAACCCATACTCCATATTCCGCAGTATCCGGTTCGCCTGCATCAACAATACCCTGTGCTTCGTCCACGACACTGTCGGAAATAGCAACTGTCTCAAGTACTTCTCCTTCCTCGTCAACAATCTCAACTGTTGTCAGTCCATCCTCAGAAGCCGCTATAATCTGGTCTGCGCGGCTGAATTCTGCCGCATCCTCCTCGTAAGCAGAGGTGCCGATTCCAAACAAATGCCATCCATCTCCAAATACTCCGTCATTTGCCCAGTCGGTAGCCCATCCACCAACCGTGGTAACAGATACATAATATACCAAAAACATAACCACTGCAAATATCGGCAGTGCCAGGAAACGGTTTGTAACAATCTTATCAATCTTATCGGAAACCGATAATTTCTTACCCTGTGCCTTTTTCACACAGTCACCGATAATAGAAGAAATATAGACATATCTCTCATTGGTGATAATACTTTCCGTATCATCATCAAAAGCATCTTCCAGCTTCTTAATCTCAGCGGAAACATCCGGTGTACTGCTTAACTGCTCTGCAATCTTATCATCCTTTTCTAACAGCTTGATTGCAAAGAAACGCTTCTGTTCCTCCGGTACATCCAGCCTGTCACTCACATTCTGGATAGCCTCTTCCACTCTCTCATCAAAGGTATGCGCCGGTGTCACTGTCTGCTTTTTCTTTGCCAGCTCCACAGCCTTGGCTGCTGCCTTCTCGATTCCAGTTCCCTTCAATGCAGAAATCTCCACAACCTCACAGCCTAATTTCTTACTCAGCTTATCTATGTACACCTTCTCTCCGGTCTTTTCCAATACATCTATCATGTTAACCGCCATGATAACCGGAATTCCCAGCTCCATAATCTGGGTTGAAAGATATAAATTTCTTTCGATATTCGTACCATCCACAATATTGATAATGGCATCCGGTCTCTCTGTAATCAGATAATTACGGGCAACCACCTCTTCCAATGTATATGGTGATAAAGAATAGATACCCGGTAAATCCATAATTGTAACATCTTTGTTACTCTTTAATTTACCCTCCTTCTTCTCCACTGTAACGCCTGGCCAGTTACCAACAAACTGGTTGGAACCAGTCAATGCATTAAATAACGTTGTTTTACCGCAGTTTGGATTACCTGCTAATGCTATTTTTACTGACATTTTCATTCTCCTTCTCGTCTTAATTATTAGACATTTATTCTTTTCATCACAGCCGTTTGTCTTGACTATTTTTTATTTGTTTTTCCTATCTTTCGTTAGTTATTTCTAACCTACAGATAAAAAAATTAACACTATTCCACTTCAATCATCTGTGCATCCGCTTTACGAAGAGACAACTCATATCCTCTTACGGTAACCTCAACAGGGTCGCCTAACGGCGCAACCTTTCTTACGAAAATCTCAACACCCTTTGTGATTCCCATATCCATAATTCTTCTCTTCACCGGACCATCGCCAGTAAGCTTTTTCACCGTTACAGTTTCACCGCACGATACTTCCTTTAACGTTTTCATCGCAAATCTCCTTTACTGATTATTTATATCCCTCACTTTAACAGTATACAGTAATACCCTGATTCCTCACAACCTGCATATCCAGCCGGTATGCACCAGCCTCATATGTTACATATCACACCATGATATGGTTTGCCATATCCTTGCCAATCGCAACTCTGGAATCCTTCACGTTCACAATCATATTGCCGTTAATCATGGAAACCACTGTCACCGTTCCTCCTGACACAAAGCCAAGATTCTCCAAAAATCTCCTGGTCTCTTCCTTTCCGCCAATCTTCTTGATTACGTTTGGCTCGCCTTCCTTTACCATTGTAAGTGGCATATAACCATCTCCTTCCATATGTGATTCTCCTGTCGTAAAAAATCCTGTCTCTTATACACATCTCCGAGCCCACGAGACTCGACGTCATCT
>UQXF01000073.1 GCA_900544905.1 uncultured Clostridium sp. | reverse complement strand
TCTACACGCGTAAGATCGTCGGCAGCGTCAGATGTGTATAAGAGACAGGAGCTGGAATGCTGCATGATTTGTTTTTATATGACTGGCATACACACGCCAAGAAAACAGGTGCCCATTTTCATGGGCTGACACATCCCAAAACAGCCATGGAGAATGCACAAAAAAATTTTCAATTAAGTGAGGTGGAGAAAGATATGGTTTTAAAACATATGTGGCCGTTAACAATCATTCCACCCCGGTATCCGGAGTCCTTTGTGATTTGTCTGATAGATAAATATTGCTGTATCTGTGAAATTATAGGTCATTTGATACATAGATAAAATAGCCCTTCTGTGTTTTTTGCATTTGCAGGTGAAAGTGTAAAAACAGAAAAAAATGAATATCGGAATAGCTTACTCTATATAAGTTCTGGTTGTTATGGTATTGGGAACAGATATTGTAACTGTTGACATTACATCGGCTGCAGAGTAGAATATATTAAAAAACAACATACAGCAGTTAAGTGAGGTACAAGTATATGCAGATTTCAAGCAGATTTACGATTGCAGTTCATGTTTTCACCTGTATTGATACCTTTGAGAAGGATTACAAGATTACCAGTGAATTTCTTGCTTCCAGTGTGAACGTGAACCCGGTTATTATCCGAAAACTATTACAACAGCTAAAAGCTGCGGGATTAGTAAATGTAGCAAGGGGAAGCGGTGGTGCATCCATAGCAAAGCCGTTAAAGGAGATTACATTTCTTGACATATATAAAGCGGTGGAATGTGTGGAGAATGACACGCTGTTTCATTTCCATGAAAATCCCAATGCCGATTGTCCCGTGGGAAGAAATATCCATCTGATATTAGATGACAAGCTTAAACGGGTGCAGGATGCGATGGAGCGGGAGCTGGCATCTATCACTTTAGAGGATGTAAAAAAGGATGCGGCAAGATATATCAGCCGGGAATAAATGTTTTAAAGATATAAATAGGGTACCGTTACAGGTTCCTTATTTTTTTTTGAAAAATTTTGTTGTAACTATTGACATTACAACAGACTTGTGGTATTGTCTTGTTGTAACAAAAAATATTACAACAAAATTATAAGGAGGATATTATTATGAAAGTAGCAGTTGTATGTGCAAACGGAAAAGCAGGTAAGTTAATTGTTAAGGAGGCAGTTGAGAGAGGACTGGATGTGACTGCAGTTGTCAGGGGAGAGAACCAGACAGTTGCAAAGAATGTCATCCAGAAGGATTTGTTTGATTTGACTACAGCAGATTTAGAGTCCTTTGATGTGGTGGTAGATGCATTTGGTGCATGGGTAGAAGAGACACTTCCACAGCACAGCACTTCATTAAAGCATTTATGTGACATTCTTTCCGGAAAGGAAACAAGACTTTTGGTGGTAGGCGGAGCAGGAAGTCTCTATGTGAATCCGGAGCACACAGCACAGGTTATGGACGGTCCGGATTTTCCAGATGTATTTAAGCCATTGGCGGCAGCTCAGGGAAAGGCACTGGAGGAGCTTCGCTTAAGAAATGATGTGAAATGGACATTCGTAAGCCCTGCCGGTGATTTCCAGGCAGAGGGTGAGAGAACCGGAGAATACATCCTTGCGGGTGAAGAGCTTACCTTAAATGACAAGGGTGAAAGCATCATCAGCTATGCGGATTACGCCATTGCAATGGTGGATGAGATTACAAAGGGAAATCACATTCAGGAAAGAATCAGTGTTGTGAGAAAATAATTGGTTTTTATGCTTGCAGAATGCCCCGGGATAAAGACTGTCTTGGGGTATTTTGTAATACAGTATTTGTCAGGAAAAGATTTGTGGTATTATAAAACAGATAAAAGACGTGATACGGAAAGGCTGGAATGATGATGGATAATTTGAAAACGCAGGAGGGCAGACTGGATTATCTGCTCCGAAAATTCAAAGAGGATTCTGTACAGTACAGGGATTTGGAGGTTCAGAATGATTATGAGAATAAACGCATGGCATTACGCTCGCTTATGAATATCCGTATGCCGAAAAGCATGTCCGGGGATGTACTTACAGTACAGGATGCATTTCTGAAAAAAGAAGCAGAGGAAAAGGGTATTGTGACGTTGAAGGATATCAGGACGGTTGGCGAGCAGTATGGAAGCAGTCATCCGTTTGCAGATAGAATCTCCATCTGGCAGGGTGATATTACAAGGCTTCAGGTAGGGGCAATCGTAAATGCTGCCAATTCACAGATGTTAGGCTGTTTCGTTCCATGCCATAGGTGTATCGACAATGCAATCCATAGCGCGGCAGGTATAGAACTTAGGGAGGAATGTAATCATTTGATGAACCAGAAGCGTATCCGGTATGGACAGTCATTTGAGGAACCTACCGGGCAGGCGGTGCTTACAAAGGGTTATAATCTTCCGGCACAGTATGTTATTCATACAGTAGGCCCGATTGTCGGATATCAGTTGACGGATTCCTTAAGGCAGGATTTGAGAAACTGTTACCGGAGTGTATTAAAATGTTGTGTGGAAAATGGTATTCGCAGTGTGGCGTTCTGCTGCATTTCCACTGGGGAATTTCATTTTCCCAATGATGAAGCGGCAAAGATTGCAGTGGCGGAAACGACAGCATTTCTTGAGGAATACGGAGAACAGCTTGACAGGGTGATTTTTAATGTGTTTAAGGATTTAGATAGAGATTGTTATGAGAATTTGATATAGATAAATTTGAAGGTAAGAAGGACAGAACTGGTATCTCTTTTGTGCAATGAAAAAGAATGAGTTATCAAAAAGAGGTGGAATAAATGTTTAAACAGATTCAGAAAGGAAATAAAAGGATGGATTTTTCACAGTTTTTAAGCGGTATGCCGGCCAAAGATTATATTTTCCAGCACATTCCGTATGAAGAACAGACGGCAGCAGCAGCGGAAATGATTAAAAATGCAGATGCAGTGCTGATTGGGGCAGGCGCAGGACTTTCCACAGCAGCGGGACTAGAATATGGTGGAAAACGGTTTACGGAAAATTTTAGTGAATTTATAGAGAAATATGGTTCTGAATATATGAGGGACATGTACAGTGCCGGGTTTTATCCATTTCCCACAGAGGAAGCAAAATGGGGTTACTGGTCCAAGCATGCCTGTATAAACAGGATTGAACCGGATGCACTTCCGCTTTACCGGAA
Organism: uncultured Clostridium sp.; assembly: GCA_900544905.1. Taxonomy (GTDB): domain Bacteria; phylum Bacillota; class Clostridia; order Lachnospirales; family Lachnospiraceae; genus CAG-590. The sequence goes on along the minus strand of UQXF01000073.1, from coordinate 15,366 downwards.
GCTTTATGAAATGGTAAAGGAAAAGCCGCATTTTGTTCTTACCACTAACGTAGACCACCAGTTTTGGAAAGCCGGATTTGAGAATGAGGCTGTTTTTGCCACCCAGGGAGACTACGGAGAAATCCAGTGTGAGCGGGGCTGCCACGATAAAACATATGATGCAGTGGATATGTTTAAGCAGATGAACCAGGCAAGAAAGGACTGCCTGATACCGGCTTACATGGTTCCGAAGTGTCCGGTGTGCGGTGGAAGCATGGCAATGCATTTACGCTGTGACCAGTATTTTGTGGAGGATGAACACTGGCATGAGGCAGCTGGACGGTATGCAGCATTTTTAAAAGAATATAGCGGGAAAAATGTGGTGCTGCTGGAGCTGGGAGTGGGATTTAACACCCCGACAATTATTCGTTTTCCATTTGAAAAGATGATGAGGGAAAACCGGAACTGGAGACTGATTCGGCTGAACCTTAAGGAAGCGGTTGTGCCGGAAAGCTTTGGGGACAGGGCAGTGGGAATCAATGAGGATATTGCGAAGACGGTTGAGGATATGGACAGACTGATATGATAGTTGACTCTTCTTGCTAAATCATGAAAAAAGTGGGATAAGCCCAATAGGCTTTGTCCCACTTCAACAAACTTATTTGCTTGCGAGTTCTCTGATAGCACACAAATTATTTTATTTCATGAAGTAATGGTTAACGATTTCTAGAAAGCCTGTTGATTTTATATAAAACGGCTGCTACAATCGTTACGAGCAATTCCGTCATTGGATAGGCACACCATACGCCTGTCATTTCCCAAATTGATGACAACAAAAACGCCATAGGGATTAAAATAACAAATCCTCTGAGCATGGAAATAATCTGTGCGAAAAACGGCTTTTCGGTTGAAACAAAATAGGTTGCCAGTACAATATTAAGCCCTATAAACGGGCAGGCAGTAAAATAAAGTTTCAGTCCGCTTACCGCAAAATCCGCAAGGATTAAATTTCCCTCACTGTTGAATACAGAAGTTAAAGCGGAGGCTCCGAAGAATATGATAGAATATATCGCTCCCGATAAAATCAGCATTGTGACTATTGCATATTTCAGTATGCTGTTGACATTTTTCGCATTTCCGCTTCCGTAGTTTCGGCTGATAATCGGTTGTATGCCCTGCGATAATCCTGTGTATATTGCTACTACCACAAGAGAGATTACAGTTATAACACCGAAAGCCGCAACACCCACATTTCCCGAAATACGCAGGATAATAAAATTAAACAGAAACATAACGATACCCGAAGTAGCTTCCGTGAGGAACGGAGATACACCGCTTGAGAGTATTCCTCCTAAATCTTTTTCGCAAGGTGCAGATTTGACAAGGCTGAATTTATTTTTTCCTGTGATAAAATACGGGGATAATACAGCAATACTGATAACCGGAGCTAGCCCTGTAGCAAAAATGGCACCGAAAATCCCCATGTTAAGTGGAAAAATGAAAATGTAGTCAAGCACTACATTGGATAAACTTCCCACTATCATTGCCGCCATAGAAAGTGACGGTTTCCCATCGTTACGTAGAAAACACTGTAAAAGATGGTTTGTTAAAAAAGCGGGAGCAAACAGCATCATAACCCTGAGATATGTATTGGTTATATCAAACACCGTACCATCTGCCCCTAAAACTTTTACAATTGTTCCAGAAAAGAACACTCCCGCCAAAACAAACACGATAGCAAACAACACAACAAGATATAATGCATTTGTAAAAATCTGATTTGCTTGTTTTTCTTCATTACGGCTTTTACAGATAGAATACTTTGTTCCGCCGCCCATACCGAGCATAAGTCCTGTTCCATTGATAAGACAGAGTATCGGAAATGCAAGGTTGAGAGCGGTTAAACCATTAGCCCCTAACTTAGCTGATACAAAGAAAGTATCCGCTAATGTGTAGCAGGAATATGCCAGTTGACCCAAAATATTCAGAGATACATATTTTGAAAAATCTCTGAAAACATTTTGATTTTTCATTCTTCTTCCTTTTATTTCGGCTAATTTGTGTAAAATCGTCTTATTCGGCTTGGAAGCACAAAAAACCCCCGTACACAAATAGCCTTTGTGTACGGGAGCGTTTCAAACCGTCTATTTATGATATCACATATCAATTTGATTTGCAATCACTAAAATCTTTTAGTTTAACTCTTACGTAAGGGTCGTACATAAGTGATTTCGCTCTCCACCTATCGTATCCCTTGCACATGCCCGTATATGATTGAGCTTTTGTACCAAAAAAGTATTTTTAACAAAACAGAAACAAAACGCAAATAATACAAAAACATTTCCATGCTATCTTATAGTCACAAAGCAAGTAAAAAATAAAAAGGAGATTGATAAGCATGGCAAAATCAAAGTTAGTAAAAGCAAATCAAAAGATTGCAGAAAATGTAGTAGAAGGCTACAAAAAAATTGAAGAGGGCGTAGTTGGCGGGTACAAGAAAATCGAGGAAGGTGCCGTGGATGGATTCAACAAAATAGCGGATAAGTTTGTGGACAATTATCTGACCAGAGAAGGCGAGTCTGTAGAGGAGGCAAGGGCAAGGTTAGCTGGGGAGCAGAAAGCAAGGGAAGAAGCAAGTAAGGTAGAACGGGAGGAACGTTCGGTAAGGCAGAAGGCAATCGTTGAGAAGAATATGCAGAAGGCACAGAATGTATCGTTAGAAGCAAGAAGAAAGGCAGGTCTGTAATCATGAAGAAAAGTACATTTATTGCAATGATTTTGGGAACGATAGGAGGAATTTTGTTTGCGCTGGGTATGTGTATGGCACTGATTCCGGAGTGGAATGCATTTAAGCCGGGTGTTGTTATGGGCTGTATTGGTATCGTCGTGCTGCTGGTTATGGTAATCGTCTGGAGAAAAATGGAGAACAAGGCTCCGGTGAAGCTGTCGGGAAAAACCATAGGTGCAGTACTGATTGGAATCATAGGTGCTTTACTCCTTGGTGTTGGAATGTGTCTTACCATGGTATGGAGCCATATGGTTATGGGTATTGTAATTGGTCTTGTAGGAATCGTGGTTCTTCTCTGTCTGATACCTTTTATCAAAGGCTTGAAATAACCAGTAAGTAGAATAAAGAGTGCAGCAGATAAATGGGAAAACTCTGCTGCATTTTTCTTTGCACAAAGCAATGAGAACTTTACAAAATGTGTTTATGTAAAGGCAAAGTATAGGACGAGCATGTTCACAGTTTAGACACAATTTACAAACAATACACAAACAAAGCTGGTGTACAATAAAAAACAGGATTGTGCTTCTTGATGAAAGTGAAAAATTTTTATAAGATAAAAAAGGAATTATGTGTCTGTAAATTGTTTTTCTTATTTTGCAGGTATAATATGTTATGTGCTGGCAGCCGTTACCCTTACTGCAAGCTGCTATTATATCATTGTCCATATCAGACAGGACATCAGGGAAACAATAAAGCCAGCCATAGCGGCAAATCCGTATATGAATAAGGTGGCCACTGATTACAGGCTGCGGACTATCTTGTTTGCAGTTCCCGGAATGGTAAGCAATATTATCTTTGCGGCATTTAACGGAGTGATAGGGATTACCAGTCGTTCCGCGTGGTTTGGTACGTTATCGGCATATTATATTTTGTTAAGTATTATGCGGGTGGGAATTGTAAGACAGGAAAGAAAAATTTCCGTTGTCAAAGATGAAAACGAGCATGTCCGGCAGGAGCTGCTGGTTTATCACAGAAACAGTGTGTTGTTTATTTTCATGGCAGTTGTATTAGCGGGCGCGGTTGTTCTGCTGGAAAACTCCCAGGGTGGCAAAAATTATCCCGGATTTACTATATATGCAGTGGCAGCATATACCTTTTATAAGATTATTATGTCCTCCATTCAGGTGGTTAAGGTAGGAAAAAGAAAATCTCCCCTTCTTTCCATAACCAGAAGGATTGGATATATAGATGCCTGTGTTTCCATTTTGACACTTCAGACAGCGATGTTTGCTTCTTTTGCAGAAGGAGAGGAAGTGCTTATAAAACGGATGAACGGAATAACCGGAGCGGTTGTATGCGTAATGGTTTTAAGTCTGGGCGTACAGGGAATCTGTGCCTCTAAAGGAATGAAGGATAAATTGATGACAGGAGGGAAACGTGATGATTCACATACTTGTAGTGGAAGATGATGTAAAATTAAACCGGATTGTCTGCACCTATTTAAATGACAGTGGATTTCAGGCGAAGGGGTGTCTGTCTGCAGGTGAAGCGTATGAGGAAATGTATAATAATCTGTATGAGCTGATTATTTCCGATATTATGATGCCGGAAATTGACGGATTTGAATTTGCCCGGACAGTCAGACAGGTAAACAAAACGGTTCCGATTTTATTTATGTCAGCAAAGGATGATTTGCCATCCAAACAGAAAGGGTTTCAGCTGGGAATTGATGACTATATGGTAAAACCCGTTGAACTGGAGGAGCTGCTGCTCCGTGTCAGGGCTTTGTTTCGCAGGGCAAATATAGAAATGGAGCGGAAGATTACGGTGGGTAATCTGGAGCTGGATGCAGATGGGATGAGTGCCACGATTGATGGAGAAGAAATTAGTCTTACGACCAGAGAATTTAATATCATATACAAGCTGTTATCCTATCCGAAAAAGACATTTTCCAGAGCCCAGCTCATGGATGAATTCTGGGGTGTGGACACAGAAACCAGTCTTCGTGCCGTGGATGTCTATGTGACAAAATTAAGGGATAAATTATCGGCGTGCGACGGCTTTAAGATTGTGACGGTAAGAGGTCTTGGATATAAGGCGGTATTGGTATGAAAAAAAGAAACGATAAAAATCAGGAAACGGTAAAGGAGAGCAGGTTTCCATCTTCCCTGTTTGCAATTTATCTTATAACTCTTCTTTTGATGTCAGGCATTCATACAGGGCTGGTTGTGCTTGTAAACCGCATGGAGTGGAATGCGGTGGTGCAGACAGTTGTCCCGACCATCTATTGGGGCATGGTAGCAGTGGTACTTACCCTATTTACCAGAAGGAAAATCCGTGCCACCTATGAAGAGCCTATGCACAAGCTGGCAGAGGCAACCGAAAATGTGGCAAATGGGGACTTTTCTGTGTATATTCCTACGCTTCACACCCAGAATAAATGGGATTATCTGGATGTTATGATTATGGATTTTAATAAAATGGTGGAGGAGCTGGGAAGCATTGAAACGTTGAAAACCGATTTTGTGTCAAATGTGTCCCATGAAATGAAAACGCCCATTGCCATTATCAAGAATTATGCAGAACTGCTGAAAGCAGAACATATTACGGAAGAACAGAGAAAAGAGTATGCAGAAAGCATTGAAGGGGCGGCGATGAGGCTCTCCAATCTGATTAGTAATATTCTAAAGCTTAGTAAATTAGAGAATCAGAGGATTATCCCGGAGGTAGAGGTGTATGATGTGAGCAGGCAGTTATGCGAATGTATCCTTCAGCTTGAAGATGCATGGGATGAGAAGGAAATTGAGCTGGAAACAGAGATAGAGGATGTGGCACTGGTGCAGGGAGACGAAAGTCTTTTGGAGCTGGTGTGGAATAATCTTTTGTCTAATGCCATCAAGTTTACGGAGCCGGGAGGAACCATTACGGTGAAGCAGAGCACAGATGAAGGATTGGTAAGCATAGCTGTTTCGGATACGGGATGCGGCATGGACAGTGACAGCGTGAAGCATATATTTGACAAGTTCTATCAGGGAGACACCTCCCATTCCAAAGAAGGAAACGGGTTAGGGTTAGCATTGGTAAAACGGGTGCTGGAGCTGCTGGACGGAGAGATTCAGGTTTTCAGCGAGCCTGGAAAAGGAAGTACCTTTCTTGTGACACTGCCCGCAGGGGATGTATCTGAAAACAGGGATGGAGGAAAACGGTAATGGATGATACAGAAATCAGGAAAAAAGAATTTATAGGATATGAATACAAAGAGGTAATTACAGATAAAAGCAGGGTATCTTTTCTGCTGGATGGATATGAGAATTTTGGATGGGAATCAGACGGGAACATTTATGAGGCTTCCGGAGAACACACAAATCCACAAAATCAAAGAAAAGTAATCCTGCGGCTGAAACGGAACCGGAAGCTTGTAAATAAAATGGAGCTTACAAGACTTCAGCGAAATTTTGAAAGCTGTGTCAGTGAAATTGAAACGCTGGAAAAATCAAAAACCTCTGCTGCCACTATGTATGCACTTATTATAGGTGTGTTGGGAACCGCATTTATGGCGGGCTCTACCTTTGCAGTGACGGCAGAGCCGCCCCATATAATATTGTGTATCCTGCTTGCCATACCGGGCTTTATCGGATGGATTCTTCCATATTTTGTTTATAAGAGGGTGCTTGGAAAGCAGACGGAAAAATTAACACCATTGATAGAGGAAAAGTATGATGAGATTTATTTAATATGTGAGAAGGGAAACAAGCTGCTGTATTAAGGAACCGTGTTAAAACGGAAAAAATTAGCTGTTGCTTTTTTGGATTCTGCATTATATAATATACGAAAATATAGAGAAACTTTTTCTTGCCGCCGGGTAAGAAATTAAGCGTTAGACTTTCTGTCGTTAGGCCTTTGAAGATAGAAAGCTCTGGCGCTATTTTTTTGTGCTATAGGAGTGGTGAATATATGGAACAACGGTCTTGTATGGGGAAATTTGCCCATTATACAATTTTAAGTGTCTTAGGAACCTTAGGTGTGTCTTGCTATATTTTAGCGGATACGTTTTATGTGTCAAAGGGATTGGGAACGAATGGTCTTACTGTCTTAAATCTTGCCATTCCTGTGTATAACTTTATTCACGGAACAGGTCTTATGCTGGGTATGGGCGGTGCAACAAGGTTTTCTGTATGCAAAAGTCAGAAAAGGGCGGAGGAGGTTAACCGGATTTATACCAATACAATTTATCTTGGATTGATTTTTTCAGTGTTGTTTGTACTGTCTGGCTTTATTTTTTCTAATCAGCTGGCAATACTCCTGGGAGCAGATGCAAGCGTATTGGAAATGACGGATACTTATCTGCGCTGGCTGTTGCTTTTTTCACCGGCTTTTATTTTAAATGATGTGCTGCTTTGCTTCGTCAGAAATGACGGAAGCCCGCAGCTTTCTATGGCAGCCATGTTGATTGGAAGCTTTTCCAATATTATCTTGGATTACATTTTTATATTTCCATTGAGAATGGGAATTTTTGGAGCTGTTTTTGCAACAGGATTATCGCCGGTGATTAGTATTGTTATGATGCTTCCGCATTGGCTCAGGAGGAAAAATACATTCTATTTTGTAAGAACGGGAATACGGAAGGATATTATAAAGCAGGAAATAGTATTAGGCTTTCCATCCCTGATTGCCCAGCTCTCCTCTGGAATTGTAATGATTACGTTTAATGCGATTATACTAAGATTAGCGGGGAATACAGGAGTTGCCGCTTATGGAGTCATTGCCAATATTTCTCTTGTGATTGTTGCGGTATTTACCGGGATTGCACAGGGTATCCAGCCACTGGTCAGTACCTTTTATGGCATGGGGAATAACAGGCAGGCAAGGACTGTGCTGCGATATGCTATAGTAACCATGCTGACAGTATCTGTTATTGTTTATTTTCTGATTTTTGTCCTTGCACAGCCGATTACGGAGGCGTTTAACAGTGAAAACAATATGGAGCTGGAAAGGATTGCCATAATTGGTCTGAGACAGTATTTTATATCCATTCCGTTTGTTGGATATAATATTATTTTAGCAACCTTTTTTACTTCGATAGAAAAAGCGCTGCCTGCACATATTCTTTCCATTTTAAGAGGTCTGCTTTTGATTATCCCTATGGCATTTTTCCTGTCTGCTCTGTGGGGGATGACAGGAGTATGGCTTGCCTATCCGATAACAGAGGCATTGACTGCATTACTTGGTTGCCTATATTTCATTTTTACTCTATACTGACAATAGTCAAAGAAAAATGGGTATACTATAAAATGAAAGAGGTGCTTATGGCTTATGAAGGTGTGTACAATTTTTACCGGAGGTACAATAGGTAGCAGGGTGGATGAAAATGGCAGAATTACTACAGAGGGAAATTCTCCATATACCCTGCTGGAAATGTACCGGAAGCAATATAAGGATGAGATAGAATTTGTTGTGGAGGAGCCATACTGCATTTTGAGTGAAAATCTTGCCGCAGAACATATTCGCAAGCTGGTATCCTGTGTAAACCGGGTGGTCAAAAAGGGTGGACTTGACGGAATTATTATTACACATGGAACGGATACCTTACAGTATAGTGCGGCACTTTTAGGCTATATCTTTGGCGCTGTACAGCTGCCGGTTCTTCTGGTGTCTGCTGATTTTGCGCTGAGTGATGAGCGTTCCAACGGACTGGATAATTTCAGATATGCTTTGGAGTTTATAAAAGGGAAATACGGAACGGGAGTTTTTGTAAGCTACTGCAATAAGGGAGATATTCCGGTTATCCACAGGGCAACCCGCATCCAGCAGCATCTTCCGCTATCGGCGGATGTTATAAGCGTGGGAAATTCCTGGTATGGAAGATTTGAGGACGGCATGTATGTATCAAATCCGGATTATGCGGTAAGGGACGGATTACCTGCTATGTTTCAGAATACAGAAAATATAAAAATGACAGATTGTTCGGATGAAATTATCCGGATTGTTCCATATGTGGGAATGTCATATCCGGAGATTTCAGAACATACAAAAGCAGTCTTACATGAGAGCTTCCATTCCGGGACGATTGCCATCAGTGAAAAAATGATGGAATTTGTTAATCGTGCCCGTAAAAGACACATTCCAGTTTATCTGACGGGACTTTCGGAACGGGAGGCAGAATATGAAACGGTGAACTGTTATAGAGAGGCGGGGATTCAGCCATTATGTGAAAGTGCTCCTATTGCCCAGTATTGTAAGCTGTGGCTTGCCATAAGTAACGGAATCGAGCCTGACAAAATCATGCACATCTCTGTGGCAGAGGATTTCATTTGTCACAGGCGGTAATTCCTGGTATCACATTTCATATAAGCAATTTGAAAGGCTTTCCATTTCCGCCTGGAAACGGGAATCTTTTCTCCGTTAACCAGCGTTAACACCTGATGGTCAAATTCTGTTACATGCGTCAGATTAACCAGATATTTATTATGACAGCGGAAAAAGATTGCGGAGGGAAGCTGCTGCTCCCATTGCAGCAGACTTTCCTCGCAGTAATACATATCGGTTCTGGTCCACAGCTCACTGCCGCCGGACTGGGCTGCAAAATAGCAGATGTCCCGGATGCAGATATTCTGGGGAATCCCCCGCCGTGTCAGGGAAACCATCGTAGTAAGCTGCAGCTCCTCCATGCTGGTATGCAGATAATCAAAGAGCTCTTTTTCCTGGATTGGTTTTGTCATAAAACGGAATACCCGCGCTTCGTAGCCTTCCTTATACCGCATTTCATATGCAGTAAGAATAATGATTATTGTATGTGGAAATTGCCGGCGAAGGTTCTTTGACCATTCAATTCCATCTTCGGAGGCATCGCCAAATTCCAAATCCATGAAAATAATGTCAATGGGAGATATCTGCATGTAACTATAGAGGCTGGAGGGCTTGGAAAAATAAATCAAATCGTTTTCCAGATGGTTTTCGTCATTAAACTTTTTAATCAGTACACTTAATTCCTTTGAAATGGTTTTCTGGTCGTCACACAATGCAATATGCATAAAACTCTCCTTTGTTTTTAGTCGTTATATTGGTAAATAAACAGTGATAGTCAATAGCTTATACTCTATGCTTTGCTCAAATCTGCCGTCATATTTTTCAAGCACTTCCCGTATTTTATGTAATCCAAAGCCATGATTTTTATTTTCGGGTTTCTTCTTTTTGCCTGTCACATATTGGGCATCCTCTTCCTCCGTAATACTGTTGGAAATAGCAATGGTAAAATATTTCTTTCCAGTCTGGAAATGGATTGTAATCTGGGGCTGCTTAATATCTATACAGCGGTTGGCGGAGGCAATGGAATTTGACAGGAGATTGGAAAACAATGTGCACAAATCCATGGCGGACACAGTCCGTAGTTCAGGGAGTCTGCCGTATACAGTCACCTCCACCTCCGGTCTGCAATCGTGTGGAATATTATAATTCAGAATGGCATCCACAACTTCATTTCCGGAAAAATATATGGTTTCCTGGAAGGAAAAGTTTTGTTGTAAATCCTCAAAATAATCCTGTAATTCCTCTTCCTTGCCACTGTTTAAAAGGAAGTTCATATATATAAAATGATTCTGGATATCATGACGGAATTTCCGGAGCTCGGTATCTAAAAGCTCTATATTTTTGTAATATTGTAACTGTTTTTCCAGCAGATGGATATTCTCTTCCCGGTTTTCCTGTGCCTGCATCAGGAATTTTTCTACAAAATATACAACTAAAAAAGTACAGATAGCTACCATCCAGAAAATAACAAGCCGGAAGGCAATAACCTCCATTAAATTTTTGCTGCCCAGCGGAAGATATTTGTCTGCCATGGTGATATGTACGGTGACTAAGGAAATAAAGTAGGCAAGTATATTTGCAAGCATTATTTTGCTGTCAAACAAAAAGACAAACGCTGCAAAAAAAGCAAAGGTACATGCCCATATATGCCTGGAAGGGAACAGGTTCAGTATGGCGTTATACTGTATAAAAAGTGATACAATAATAAATCCTTTTACATAGAATAGATGTTCCGTAATGTAGGAAGAGTTCTTATAATTCCGGTATATAAAATAGATTCCTATTCCGATGTATACCAGCTGGGAAATATCAAATGCTGCAATTTTAAACCAGGATAAATCGGAATATAGCCCTGCTGCCTTACAGATTGTCTCAAATATACCGGCACAACTGCAGTAGAACGGTATGATAAGCAATACATATATATAAACAGAATCCCAGTATTTTTTTATGATATTCATTTTTTCCCCCCCTGTCCCGGCATTCCTTTCCAATGTTAAATGAAAGTAAAAGCCTTTATTTATTTTACATTTTTATTCTGGAAATGCAACAACCATTTAATGGGTAAATCTGACCAGATAATAGATTTTCTACCCGTTCCAATAGAAAATCATAGTATAATAAAAGATATAATATGTCTAAAAATTCTGGGGCTATTACAGAAGGGATAAATGGAGGGGGACAAAAAATGGATAACGATAATGTAAACAATCTTAGTGTATTAGAAATGTACATGACGAAGGTATATGTATGGATTATGTTGCTAGTAACAGGCGCAATTACATGTGCAGGGGTGACCCTGACAATGTTTAAGGCATTGGGGTTATATCCATCTGTACCGTGGGCAGGGCTGCTTGTCTCTTTGGGAATGGACATTATCTATGTCGCAATTGGCATCGTGTTGATTAAACGGGCAATTGTAAACGGAAGTCTGCGAAAAGGAATGTTAAAGACAGGTAAACTCTATTTATCTATCATTATAGTAATCCAGTATAATGTTATACAATATCTGATTCCATCCAGGGAATTTTGGGGATTTATATTTTTCTTTGTACTGCTGACCGTGTTCTTTTTGGATATCCGGATGACGGGGATAGTATCTGGTATTGTTGCAATATCCTATATCATTTTTCTGTTTTCAAGATGGAAGACTGCTTTGCCGGTACAGGATTCCCTGTTTATTCCTGAAGTGATATTAAGGACAATTGCTATAGTATTGTCTCTTGGAAGCATTTGCCTGCTGACGTGGTTTGTAGGTGAATTTTTAGCCAATGCAAAAAGAGATGAGCTGGAGCAGAAGCATAATCAGGCACAGAATGTTCTTGACCAGGCGGTGGAGATTGGAAACCGTTTGTCTGCCACCAGTCAGAACGTATTGCAAACCACGGAGACACAGAGTAGCTCCTCACAGGAATTATCTGCTATCACAGAAGAACTGACCCAGTTAAGTAAAGAGCTGCTATCCCATTCAAGGGAAAATACAGAAAACCTTTCCCAGTTGAATAAGACCAGTGAACAGGTGTCGGAGCAGATTTCTGAAGTAAACCAGATGTCAAGACAGCTGGTTAATCTGTCTAAGGAGAATGAAAATTCCATCAACCAGTTAATGGCAGGCAGCCAGGTTGTTGTTTCAGCGAACCAGAATACCATGGATGCGGTAGCCCATTTATTGGAGGGTACGGAGCAGATGATAAATACACTGGCTTTGATTGATGAAATTGCATCTTCCACGAATCTTTTGGCATTGAATGCTTCTATTGAGGCAGCCAGGGCAGGAGAAGCGGGAAGGGGATTTGCTGTTGTGGCAAATGAAATCGGAAGTCTTGCAAGCAATACACAGGAGTCCCTCAAAGAAATTAACCAGCTGATGAATGCACTGGAGCAGGATACCTCTCTGGTTTCCAATTCTATTGAAACCAGCTCGAAAAAACTGGAGGAACAGAATACTGTAATGGAAGAAACCATAGCGAAGGTCAGAAATATGATGAAACTTTTAAATGAATGTCTGAAATCTGTTGAAAGTGTTCACCAGCAAAATAAGCACCAGAAAAATCTGGTGGAGCAGACTTACGAGTATAACAGCATAATGGAAAACCAGATTGAAATTCAGGATGAGCGTTTCTCTGAAATATCAAATGTGATTCAGAATAATGCAGAAGAAATTTCGGGACTGGCATGTCTGGCGGACCAGCTGAATGATGTCATAAACCAGTTAAATCAATTGCTGGAATAATTTATTCATGTCTCCTCCTCAACCGGTTTCCATGCTTTCCCGAAATTGATATCCTTAAACAGGGAAGCGAGACCAGTTATCTGCTTCAACCGCAGTATTTCGTCCTTGTCCATTCCCAGGTGCCTGGATATCCAGGCATCTGACCTTCCTAAGTCGTGTAAATCCTTTACAATGTTGCTCATAAGCTCCACATCATGGGAGCCTCTGGCTCTGTTATGGCGGATGGTACTTGCCATCCGCTGGTCAATGGACTTGTCAATAACAGTTACAGGGAGCATACCATGTTCTCTTTCATAGATATCCGGATATTCCAACATAATCCGGTAGCGGTGAAATCCATCCACTATAATATATATGTCTTGTGCATCGTCATAGTAGCAGACGATGGGCATGGTGTACCCGTCGTTTTTGATGCTGTCATACAACAGCTTCATTTCAGGCGGGGCAACGGAATTCGGGTTATAGTTATTTGCCTGGATTTTTTCCACGGGTACTGCAATTACATTGTAAACGGGGCTCTTATATTCCATAGTTTATCTCCTCAACACTTTTGTACTCACTGCGTATGGCATCGATACGCTTTTGTTGTTCCCGGGTTAATCCAAATCCCATAAACCGGCACATGTGGTCATTTTTTAGGATACAGTAACACATCCGTTTCCAACTGGGAATGTCCTTTGATGATTTGATATCATCTGTATTATCAGGAAGATTGCCAATAAAAACAATTCTTGATTTCTTGTTCAAGGTATAATTGGAAACACCATTTCTCCGGATGTGGTAACCGTGGTCCATGAGCTCCTGGATGGTATCCTCATCCAGACCTCCGCCGGTCTTGTGCCAGAATATAATAGAGGTGTTGAATTTTTTGATGTAATTCTTGCGGAGCCGGACAGGCAGGGTGCTTAAAAGGAACTTGGTGTAGGATTCCCAGGTATGTCCCTCCGGCAGGGTGACATTCCGGTAGCCCATGGCTTTGGTTTTTCCGTAAATGCATGCAAAATTAGCGCCCTGGACTCTTCCCACAAGCTTAACCCAGATTTCGGGGTCTATTACACGGTACAGATTCAGGGAATCCTTGGAATAGTCGTTGAAGGGTGAAGCTACGCGCATCTGGGAAACCGTGAGACCAGCCTTGTAATAAAGGTCGTAGAGCTGGTTGTAATCGTAATTGAAAAGATAATTCGCATGCCATACATCATTGATGGACCAGTCGTACAGTGGGGAGGCACACCACACATCTTTAAATTGTTTGCTAATCCAGCATTCACCGTTATAGCCGTATTTCTTATTTAAGAAACCGCTGTAACGCTGCAGGGATTCCTCTGCACGAAGACCTAAGAGGCACACGGTCTTTTTATTACCGTGGGAAATGCGGTACCATCTGCCAAACTGTTTTGCCAGGTCTTCCTGGTGCATTTTGTACTTATAGGTGCTGATTGGATTGTTGGAGAGCTGAATCACATATTCTTTATCCGGCATGCTCCGCACCCAGCTGTCTTCTTTTGTGTCATCCCAGGGATACCAGTACATCTCGTAGCTGCTTAGCGCTGTTCTGGTTGCCATGGGAAGACAGACCCAGTAGGGCTCCACCTTGTCTTTAATCCGTTCAAAGGTTCTTTCAATATATTCTGTGGTTACAGTATACTGCGCCTCAAAATCCTGATGGAATACACCTATGGTTTTTTCCGGATAATATTTTTGCTGGAAATCCAGTACCAGATTGAGCAGCAGACCGCTGTCCTTGCCGCCGGAAAAAGAGAGATAGATATTGTCAAATTCCTGGAATATGTATTGTAGACGTTTCTGAAGCGCTTCGTATACATTTTCTTCCATATATTCACGAATCATAGAATTACCTCTTTTGTCAACTTGTAATTACCATATTTTACTAATTACCATGTTGCTAATGTAACACAATAATAAAGCAAATTCAACATTTTACGACAAAAAATGTTAATTTGGATTTAACAAAATATATTCTTTTGGTATTTAGTTATGAAAATGTATTACATTTTAAAAATAATATTTTTTGTGAAAAAAAGTTGCATAAAAAATATATAATGGTATAATAATGATAGGGAAAGAAAAAAGTGACTTGGAGGAATGTGTTATGATTATAGAGGTAAGAGCAAAAAACTGTTATGCATTTGAGGATAATATTACTTTTTCAATGAAAGCAGATATGCGAAATAAAAAATTTGCGGCAAATGTTCATAAAGAAAATAATTTTAACGTGCTTAAAACGGTAGGAATATATGGTCCAAACAACGCAGGAAAAACCTGTTTAATCAAGTGTATTAGGTCAATAAAAAATGTGCTTTTAAATGGGAAAAATGGTTTGATGCCTAATATATTTACAGAGAGTGATGTATGTGAGTTGGGTGTAACATTTATGGCATCTGGAAGAAAGTTTTCTTATGACTTTAAGTACGATGTTAAAAAAGAAGAATATATATATGAATCATTTTCGGAGATATTCAAAGATAAGTATAATAATGAAAAAGAAGTCTGCTGGTTGAAAAAGGATACCATTGGTGAAGTATATGAATGTGTTGATGAAGATGTGCGGGCTATGATTCCTGTCGCTGTCTCTTATACACATCTGACGCTGCCGACG